>RGTL01000127.1 GCA_010025385.1 Gammaproteobacteria bacterium
TTGCCCAGCATGGAATAGTCGATCAGACCTGCCGTCTCGCGCACGGCGCGCTGTTCGGCCAGCATGTGATCGAACCAGCCGGGGCGGTGGAAGGAGTGGTCATAGTTAGGTGTGACCCCGTCCGGCGCGAACCAGCCCGGGCGTTCCCAGCCCTGCACCTCGGCATAGGCGGCACCGCGCGCCTTCATCGCGTGGTAGAACGGCGTGCGGCGCAGGCCCCGCGCGCTTTGACGCTGCCTGCCTGGCCAGTGCATCGCGTAGGTCAGCACCAGCGTTTCAGGGCAGCGTTCCTGCAAGTAGGCATCGCGGGCCTGCCAGTCCTCGATCCTCGCCGGGTCCATCTCGGAGAGGTCCATCGTCGGGTGGCCTGCCATGATCCAGTCGGCCAATGCCTTGCCCGCGCCCGCGCCGGACTGAATGCCGGTGGAGTTCACACCCGCCAAAACGAAATAGCCCTTGCGGTCTGGCGCTTCGCCCAGCGTGAACCGGCCGTCGTGGGAATAGCTTTCGGGCCCGTTGAAGAAGGTGCGAATGCCGGTCTCTTGCAACACAGGCACGCGGTTCATAGCCAATTGCAGCACCTCCATAACGTCCTCTTCGACGAAGGGCAAGCTGTCGAATTCGAAACTTTCGGGGATACCGTTCGTAGCCCAGGGCTTGGCGTGGAAATGCGCAAACCCGAAAAGCAGTTTGCCCGCGTCCTCTTTCCAATATGTACCGTCGCAATAGGACCGCAGGACTGGCAGGTCGGAGGGCAGATCGGGGATTGGCTCGGTCACGAGGTAGTAGTGTTCACAGGCATGGAGCGGCACGCCGACGCCGTTCTGTCGCCCCAGATCGCGCGCCCACATGCCACCGCAGTTGACCACGTGGTGGGCCAGTATGGTGCCTTGATCGGTGCGCACGCCGGTTACGCGGCCACCCGAGGTCAGCACCTCTTCGACTTTCACGTGTTCACAGATCTTGGCGCCGTGCAACCGCGCACCCTTGGCCAGCGCCTGCGTCAGGTCGATGGGGTTGGCAGAGCCATCCGAAGGCATGTGAATTCCGCCCAGCACGCCGTCCACATTCATTAGCGGCCAGCGTTCGACAATCTGAGCCGTGTCCATGTAATGGGCTTCGACCCCAAAAAGCCTCGCAAAGTCCGCCTTGCGTTTCAGCTCGGCCATCCGCTCGTCATTCAGCGCGATCGAAATTGAGCCTGAGCGTCGGAAACCCGGGTTCTGACCGGTCTCGGCCTCAATCTCTTGCAGCAGCTCGACGCCGTAGCTGGCAAAGGCCGTGGTGGCGTGGCTGCCTTGCAATTGTCCGACCAGCCCGGCGGCGTGCCATGTCGTACCGCTGGTCAGGGTCTTGCGTTCCAGCAGGATCACGTCGGTCCAGCCGCCTTTGGCCAGATGATAGGCCACGGAACAGCCCATGATGCCGCCACCAATGATGACCACACTTGCACGTTCGGTGAGATGAGAGGTCATGGCGGTCCTATTCTTTCGGGGTGTTTGAAATGGTGTTCAGGCTGTTTTGAATAATTGCCCAGCGTTTGTCGGTTGGTCGTCCAGCCCGGCCAGCCGCATCAGGTGCCAGGCCAACACCTGGTTAGAGGCAATGACGGGTTTGCCGATCTGCGCTTCAGCGGCCTCGATCACGTCAAGCGCGCGCAAACTGGTGCAAGAGACGAAGACGCCTTCGACCTCAGCGCGGGCACCGATTGTGGTGACTGCCTTCAGAATGCTCGCGCTGCTGATCCGGGCGACGGTGAAGTCGTCGGACTGGTCGAACGAGGCCACGGCCACGGTGTCGAAGCCCGCATTGCGCAGGTTGGCCTGCATCTCGATCGTAACCTTGGGGGGGTAGGGCGTAACTAACGCGATCTGGTTGAGACCAAGCGCCGACAGTGCCGCTTTACAGGCGGTGATCGGGTTCGAGGTCTTGGCTTGCGGATGGACGGCGCGGATCATTTGATCCACCTTATCTTCGCCAATCATTGTGGCCCCCGAGGTGCAGGCATATCCGATGGCGTCTAACGCAAAGGAAGGCGGCAAGAGCGCGGCAGTCGCAGGCAGATCGTGCTGCATCTGGCGCAGGGTTTCCGGAGAGACCTCCATCGTGTTGGGTATGCGCGCGTGATAAAGTGCCGTGTCGTCATGGGGCATGAGCCGCGCGAACTCATGCTCGATGGTCTGGTCTGTCTGCAGCACAATCAGGCCGATGCGAGCCTGTTGGCCAAGCCCGGCATCGGTTTCGAAATCCAGTGTCTCAATCACTGCCGGAGCAGGAGCCGCCGCGTCGCCCATGGCTACATCATTGCCTCGCTGCCGGTGTTGTCGCAGCCTTCCTGCTGCGCAAAGAACGAGGTCCCTTTCGGCATCGCGGGCAGTTCCATCTCATAGGCAGTGCAGCGCACGCGACCCGAAGCCTCGCCACGCACCAACTCGTGCGTCAGCGTGCTAGGCAGATGGTTGGGGCTGAGCTCGATCGCGTCCTCGGCGTAGTAGGTCGTGATGTAAAGCGTGCGCGGCTGGTCCGACAGGTTGGGCGCGGAGCCATGCAATAGGCTCGCGTGCATCAGGCAGACCGAACCGGCCTTTCCTGTGCATTTGACGATCCGGTCGCGCTGCGCGTCGATGATCGCGTCATCGACGGCCCCTGTGAACACACCGTTGTGCCAATGTGAATGAATCGGTCCCTTGTGACTGCCTGGCAAGACCTCAAGCGGGCCATTTTCCATAGTCACATCGTCGATGAACAGCAAACAGGTGATCATGTCGTCATTTGACATCGGTTCAAACGGGAAGTCCTGATGCCACTTCACCTGCGTCGCCGATCCAGGCAGCTTAGAATTAACCTTGCCGTGATGGAACCGGATACCGGGGCCGATTAGTTCGGCGCACAGATCAACGGTGCGGGCATTGCGCATGGTCGCGGCAAAGACCTCGGACACTTCCTCGGGGCTTTGCACCCGGCGCAGTGCAGGCTTTGCGGCGCTGTGGCCCGGTTGCAAATCGAACCGCGCGCGACCATCCAGCGTTTCGCCATAATCATCGGTATGCGCGCGGCTTTCCACGACCCATTCGTCAAACTCCGCCCGCAGTGCAGCCAGTTCTTCAGGCGTCACCGCGTCTCGGACAACCAAAACACCATCACGCCAGAAAGCGTCCTTCTGGTCCTGAGACAGTTCAACCATTGTCATTTGTCCCTTATGTTCTGGCCGGGCCGGTTTCCTTGATCAGTTAGAATTTGGTATATACCATTTGGTGGATTGAAATGCCAAAATAGTGACCCAGTCAAGCAAAATATTTTCTTTGCGCAAGCTGGTATATACCATATAGTGTGAGGCGTGTACTTGTGGGATTCGGATGGACGCAGCGATACTAGAACACTCATTGAAAGGCGGCGATGGGCATCAGGTGCCGATCGACTTGCCGCGATTCCAGCAAGTAGTTCAGTACTTCAAAAGCCAGATCGCGAACGGCAGCCTCACCGAACATGCGCCCCTTCCATCGGAACGACGTATCGCCGAAGACTATGACATCAGCCGCATGACTGCCCGCCGAGCGCTGGATGCGCTGGAGGCCGAAGGTTTCGTCTATAGCGAAGACAGACGCGGTCGGTTCGTCACTCCGAAGCGGGTCAGCTACGACGTATCCAACATGGTCAGCTTCGTGGCAGAGGCAAACAGCCGGGGGCTGGCGCTAGAGATCGAGGTGGTACGGGCGATGAAGTCACAGGCCGACGCGATCCTGGTCGAAAAGTTGGGTTTGGAACCTGGCGCGGAGGTCTATGCTTATACACGCCTCTTTCGGAACAACGGCCACGCGATCTTTGTCGAAACCGAATATGTCAACGCACAGAGATGTCCGGGATTTCTGGAACATGATTTGCACCAGTCCACCACCCGCCTTCTAGAGGCACGCTATGATCTGTCCGCCAGCACGGGCGACATTGCGATTCTGATGCGTGCCGCAACGGCAGAGGAAACGAGCCTGTTGAGCCTTGCCCGCAACAGCGCAGGAATCGAGCTGACCCAGATCATACGCGACGCCTCGGGGCGCGCATTCTGTTTCGGCCGTCAGTTCTGGCGCGGTGAGGCGGCGCGGTTCTCAGCGCGTGCCATTGTTGAAAGGTCCGTTAATGACTGAGGCACCAGCGCGCGGGTTTTCGGATGCTGAATTCGCAGCGCGCACCGAACGCGCGCAAATCCAGATGGCAGCCGAGGGGCTAGACGGCTTGTTGCTGATGACCGAGCCCGAGCTGTATTATTTCAGCGGCTTCCAGACGCTCTTTTGGCAAAGCCCTACGCGGCCCTGGTTCCTGTTCATTCCAGCTAGCGGCAAACCCATCGCCGTGATCCCTGAAATCGGCGCGGAACTGATGCGCCGGGGTTGGCTGGACGATGTGCGCACATGGTCCGCTCCTCAACCCGAGGATGACGGGATCAGTATTTTGACCGAGCTAATGTCGCCCCTGGCATCCAAAAGCGCGCGGCTGGGTTTGATGAAGGGGCACGAGACGCTTCTGCGGATGCCACTGGGTGACTGGGAGCGACTGATGGCGGCCCTGCCGGGGATCAGGGTCGCAGATGCAACCGGCCTTATGCAAGCGCTGCGTATGGTCAAGACAGACGCCGAGATCGAGAAGCTGGCGCACATTTGCGCCATCGGCTCGGCCACATTTGCGGCCACGCCAGAGTTCCTGCGTGAAGGCATGCCGCTCGATGCGGTGTTCCGAGAATTCCGACGCACGGCGATCGGGCTGGGCGCGGACAATGCGCCCTATGTCGTGGGCGCTGCCGATCAGTGCGGCTATGCCGACGTCATTTCACCGCCCTCCGAGCGGCCTTTGCAAAGGGGCGATGTCCTGATGTTGGACACTGGTTGCGTTTGGGACGGCTATTTCTGCGACTTTGATCGCAATTGGGCGATTGGTCGCGCGGATGATGCGGCCAGGCGTGCCTATGACGTGCTTTGGCGCGCAACCCAGGCCGGGATCGACGCCGCGAAACCGGGTGCTACCTGCCGCGATCTTTTCAGCGCCATGTCTACCGTGATCGCGGAACTGGACGTCAGCGGCGGCGACATCGGACGGCTGGGCCATGGATTGGGTATGCAACTGACCGAACAGCCTTCGCACGCCGCCTTCGACACCACCGAATTGAAAGAAAACATGGTGCTGACTATCGAACCCTCGCTCAGCTACGGCAACGGGCTGATGATGGTGCACGAGGAGAACATCGTCGTGACCGATGGTGCGGCCCGGCTGCTTACAACCCGTGCCGCCCGCGATTTGCCCATTGTCTAGCGAAAGGACGCTCGACTTAACCGCTCCTTGATGAACGTCCGATGAATGGGTTACCGGGTGCTGTCAGACAAAGAACCCAAAGCAGGTGGTCATGTCTGTGACCCTGTAACCCAGTGGTTGCTGCACTAACGTCTAGAAGCGCAGCAACTATTTGGAGCAACTAGGATTCGAACCAAGAGTACGTTATACGTACTTCTAAAGTAGCGCCGAGCGCGGCAATATCTGGGGGTGTTAAAATGCACGCAGCACCCACTTGGGCACTAATACGTTGTAATCTTGCAGTTAATTTTGGTTGCGGGAGCAGGATTTATTCAAATACCAACATTGCAAAAGGCAATTTAG
>RGTL01000128.1 GCA_010025385.1 Gammaproteobacteria bacterium
GGCCAATCTTGATGATCGACTGATCGGCATTACCCCCGCGATGCGAGAGGGCTCCGGACTTGTCCGATTCGAGAGCGAGTTTCCTGATCGTTACTTCGATGTGGGGATCGCCGAGCAGCATGCACTCACCTTCGCTGCCGGCGCGGCATGTGACGGCCTTAAGCCGGTCGTCGCTATCTATTCGACTTTTCTACAGCGGGCATATGATCAACTCATTCATGATATCAGCGTCCAGAATCTGGATGTGACCTTTGCGATTGACCGCGCGGGTATCGTGGGTGCCGACGGCCCAACGCACCAAGGCGCATTCGACTTGAGCTTCCTTCGTTGCCTGCCGAATCTCGTCATCTTTACCCCAAGTGATGAGGCGGAGTGTCGGAACATGCTCTACAGCGCATTCTTGCACGACGGGCCCGCTGTGGTGCGCTATCCGCGTGGCGCCGGTCCGGGTGTGCAAGAGTCACGCGATATGCAGCCTATCCCCTTCGGCAAAGCCGACATCATCAAAGAAGGTCGAGAGGTGGCGTTACTTGCCTTCGGCACCATGCTGAAGCCCGCGTCCTTAGCGGGTGATAAGCTGGGCGCAACCGTTATCAACATGCGGTCTGTAAAACCACTCGACGAGGCCTTGATACGTCGTGTTGCTGCGGACCATGACCTTCTGGTTACGATCGAAGAGAATGTCGTCGCAGGCGGTGCCGGTTCCGCTGTAGCCGAGGTTTTGTCGCAGGCGGAATGCTCTACCCCGGTGATTCATCTCGGTCTACCGGACTGCCATGTTGAGCAGGGTGAATCCGCTGAAGTCCTGGCCAGTTTAGGGCTTGATGCAGACGGCATCATTCGAGCCATTGAACGCCGCCGAGAGTCGAAATCCCGCGTTTCACAGTGAATTTAAAGGAATTGGGCTACACTTCGCTTCCTACTGGAGATCTCTTCTTGAATCATGCTTAAAACAGAAACCGCCAGCGCGAGCGTCACGGAAATCGCCGATGTACAGGGCAGCCCCGATACCCGGAACATCACTATCGACAAGGTCGGCGTGAAGGACCTGCGTCACCCAGTCCGCATTCAGGATCGCAGCGGGCTTGAGCAGCACACGGTGGCCAACTTCAACATGTATGTGGAGCTGCCGCATAACTTCAAGGGCACCCACATGTCGCGGTTCGTTGAAATCCTGAGCCGTCACGAACGGGAGATCTCGGTCAAGTCATTCCGTGCCGTCGTCCAGGAAACCCGGGATCATCTCGACGCGGGGACCAGTCATATCGAGATGTCATTTCCCTTTTTTCTTGAAAAGGCCGCTCCCGTGACCGGTGTCAAAAGTTTGATGGACTACCAAGTGACCTTCGTGGGCGAAGTCCGCGATGAGCAAGCATCAACAGAGGTCCGGGTGGTCGTGCCCGTTACCAGCCTTTGCCCCTGCTCCAAGAAGATCTCCCAATATGGAGCGCATAATCAACGCTCGCACGTGACCGTCAGCGTAAAAGCAAAGGCATTCATCTGGATTGAGGAGTTGATCGACATCGTGGAGCAAGAGGCCAGCTGCGAGCTGTATGGTCTTCTCAAACGACCCGACGAGAAGTATGTGACGGAGAAAGCCTACGAGAACCCGAAGTTCGTCGAAGACATGGTGCGCGATGTGGCGGGTCGTCTCAACGCCGACGATCGGATCTTGCAATACGTGGTGGAAGCAGAAAATTTTGAATCCATTCATAACCATTCTGCTTACGCGCAAATCACGTTCTCGCGGGACGAGCAGCAGTAAAGCCTGACCTTCGCCGCCATTCGACGCATGCGTGTCGGAATTGATTTAGGCGGCACCAAAATCGAGGGCGTGCTCCTCGACCACGACCACTCGATTGCTGTTCGGCAACGGCTCACAACACCTCAGGCAGATGGTTACGCCGCGATTCTTGAAAGCGTAACCACACTGGTGAACGAGCTTGAGAACACCGCAGGAACGCCCTGCTCTGTGGGGCTCGCTGCGCCCGGTGCGGTTGACGCATCCGGTCGAGTAAAAAACTCCAATACCCAATGCCTTATCGGTGAGGCACTGGGTGATGACCTTGGGATGCGGCTCTCCCGAACGATCCGGATCGAGAACGACGCGAACTGTTTTGCGCTCGCTGAGGCTCTCTACGGAGCAGGACAATCTTCGCCAACCGTCTTCGGCGTCATCATGGGAACCGGTGTAGGCGGTGGCCTCGTCATTGACGGACGCTTGCATTCGGGGCTTCATCACATCGCCGGAGAGTGGGGACATAACGTCTTGGAGTGGGACGGGCCGCCTTGCTACTGCGGCAAGCGCGGATGCATCGAGACATTTTTGTCCGGCCCCGGGTTTCTTGCCGACTATCAACGCCTGGGTGGTTCAGAAGCCAGATCATCGGAGCAGATTGTTGCGCTCTACCGAAGCGGGGAGTCATTCGCCTTGAGAGCGGTGGATCGACTGTTGGATCGCCTCGGGCGCGCTCTTGCCCAGGTGATTAACATCGTTGATCCGCATACCATCGTGCTCGGAGGGGGCCTTTCGAATATTGACGAACTCTACGAGCAGGGTCCCGCCCACATCGCCAAGTATGTCTTCAACTCCGAACTGAAGACTCCCATCAAAAGAAATCTCAACGGCGACAGCGCAGGCGTCCTGGGTGCGGCCCGGCTGTGGGATAACTAAATCGATCGCGGCCAGGTATCGGCGATTCGGTAGCCTGAGGGCCATGGGTCTTGCGGATCCAGCATATGCTGGTGAGTGCCGGTAATCCAAGCGCGGCCTTTCAACGAAGGAACGATGGCCTCGTGCCCGTTACTCAGCGATGTCTGGGCTTCAATCCTGCACTCGAACCGCGAATCGATGATCGACTCCCCGATGAATGGCGCTCCGACCGGCAAGATGCCGCGGGCATGCAGAACCGCCATCCGCGCACTACAGCCTGTGCCGCAGGGAGAGCGATCGAGCTTGCCAGGCTGAATAACGACGGTATGACGTCCTTTTGTAATCCCGTCTTCCTTCTCGGTTGGACATGTCAGCATACAAAAGGAAAGATGAGACCACTGCGGATTTTCGGGATGGGTAAATCCCACTTGCTCATTGGCCGCTCTAATAATCTTGCGACCAGTCTCAACGATATCCCCTGCTTCATCCGGACTCACCCGAAACCCCAGCGCATTCGCATCGACCAGGCAGAAACTGTCACCTCCGTAAGCGGTATCCACTGAGATCGAGCCGACGCCTTCAACTTCGATGACGGCATCAAGCCGGTCCACGAAGGACGCAACATTAATGATTTGCACCGAACGTACTGACCCGTTATCGCATTCTGCCCGTACGGTTATCAGTCCGCCGGGCGCCTCCAGGACGAGTTCGGTGACGGGCTCCTCCATTGGCAGAATTCCGGTCTCCAGCAGGACGGTGGCAACACACATTGAATTTGAACCCGACATCGGGGGGAAAAACTCCGCCTCCATAATAATGAACGCCGCGTCCGCATCCGGATTAATGGGAGGTACCAATAAATTGACATGACGAAACACCCCACCGCGAGGCTCGTTCAACATAAATGCCCGTAAAGCGCCGTCTTCTTCCAGAGCACGCGACTGCTCCCACAGTGTGGCGCCTCGCGGTGGCGCTACGCCTCCGATAATCACGTCGCCCACCTCACCCTCTGCGTGAGCACTGATAACGTGGATTACTCGAT
Source organism: Gammaproteobacteria bacterium (assembly GCA_010025385.1). Taxonomy (GTDB): domain Bacteria; phylum Pseudomonadota; class Gammaproteobacteria; order Arenicellales; family UBA868; genus UBA868. Next base: position 3,696 of record RGTL01000128.1, read on the forward strand.
TGGTTTTCATGGTTATGGCCGCGTTGAAACGAAAAAACGATTATCTCGTATCCGAATCCGCTAGGGAGACTGCGGTGGATCCCAGTTCTGTTGTGCCCACCAATGCATCGAAGGCCCCAACCATTGGTAAATCGACAAATCTGTCTTACCCCTGTGATCAAAAGAGACGCCTTCCGCTCTCAATAAGCGGTGTTGCTCTGGATCTTCTTGGCCATCTGAGCGCTGGCTTACCATGCCCCTGCTGTTGATAACGCGGTGCCAGGGCAATTGATCAGACATGACAGCGGCCATGGCATAGCCCACCTGGCGGGCAGAACATCCCGCTAGCTTGGCGATCTGCCCATACGTCGCCACCTGTCCACGGGGAACCTCCTCCACAAGCGCATAGATTCGACCGTACAAAGGTGGCGTCATTAATCCCTATTCGGTTACGCGAAGCTCGTTATGATCAAACAGAATCTTGGCAAGCGTGATAACGGGCACACGCAAGTGCGACAACACATCGCGACCTTGCTCGGCGGGTTTTTCGATAACACACGCAATGCCCTGCAGCTGGGCCCCACTCTCCGCAACAAGGGAAGACAACGCGCTGAGCGTTGCTCCCGTTGCGAGAAAATCATCGATGATCAGCACCTCATCGCTGTCGCCGAGGAAGCGCCTATCCACCATGAGATCCGAGACGGTACCGCGGGTTCTGCTAACCGCTTCGGCGACATAGTAGGTTCCGGTCATGGTCCGAGACTGACTCTTTCGCGCATAGAGCAATCGTGCCCCGAACTGGGCAGCTACATGCAACGCGACCGGAATCCCGCTCACTTCCGCAGTCAACACCCGAGTGATCTCACCGATCCCGGCTGCACGTAGACGATCCGCTATCTCGATAGCCATTCGCTCGGTGAGACCGGGATCTACCTGATGATTCAGGAAGCTGTCGACTTTGACTATCCCGCCGCCGACGTGCTCACCTTCGTCTTTTATCTTTTCAATGAGTTCATGCATGTTGGGTTTTATCTTTGATGCCGAGCATCGCCTCCAACGTTTGCCCGATCAGGGCCAACTGCCGGGGTTGTGAAAGCCGATGGTCACCGTCTTTGAGCAACTGCACGCTCACATCCTGTCCCGTGAGTGTAGCGGACAGTTTGAGCGCGGTCTCCCACGGAACCTCCTCATCCTTAACACCTTGCAACAGACGGACAGGGCACTCGATAGAAATCGGTTGATCCAAAAGACAGCATTTTTCGCCGTCCTCCAGAAATTCCGTTGTCAATGTAAACCCCTCAGGATCATAGGCGCTGCTCAAATGAACGCTACCCGCTTGCCGTAATTCTTCCCGCTGCGCTTCTGATAAATCCCGAAGGAGAAGATCCCTTGTGAAATCAGGAGCGGCCGCGATCCCGACCAGCCCCGTCACCTGATCAAGCAACGTCAGCGCGACGCGTAGCATAATCCAGCCGCCCATACTCGAACCGACCAACACGCATTGCTCACCGCTCAAGACGCCGAGCACATCAAGCGCATCCTGTGTCCAAAGACTAATCGACCCCGCTTCGAAGCGCCCCTCGGATTGCCCGTGACCGGAATAATCAAAACGCAAAAACGCCTGATCACGGGTCTTACACCATGAGGCAAGGTACTGCGCCTTGGTGCCCTCCATGTCGGATCGAAAACCACCAAGGAAGACCACCCAGGGCAAGCGCCCGGGCTGCGCCTGAAAAGCGAGCTCATAACCGCGCTTGGTCGGTAGTCGGCCAACGCCAGCTGGAGAGATCGTTGTCATATCGCATCAGACTCTAACGCTGGAAACCCACTCAGCCGAGGGGCTGGCAAGATAAATTGGAAAAATAGCCCATTTACCCACCTGCAAGGCAATGCACCCCGGGCTATCGACAACACCAGAAAGTACGGACGAGGAACGATTAGATTGACGTTTACGTAAACGTC
>RGTL01000129.1 GCA_010025385.1 Gammaproteobacteria bacterium
CGTTCCGTTATGGAAGAGCCTGATGCGTTGGCGTGGAAAAAATTTCCCCAGTTCCACCACTGGTTCAACAAATTATTTGTTTCGTTAGCGTTCGGTTACCGGTGCGGCCCGGCCGGTGTCGCGCCAGATACAAGTGATTGGTACTGCGTGCGCCCCGTGATGAACCTTGCCGGCATGGGGGTCGGCGCCAGGAAGCAATGGATCGAGGCGGGGAATAATCGCGCGGTAGAACCCGGATACTTCTGGTGTGAATGGTTCGAGGGGCGGCATATCAGCGCGACCTATAAATGGGAAGAGGGTTGGCATGCAACGACCGCTTTCGAAGGATTCCATGATGAGCTCAACCTCAGTCGATTCAATCGCTGGATTCGGACCGACGCGCCTGCTCTTGAGGGCCTTGAGGAACTCAAGGATGCCGAAGTCCTCAATGTGGAATTTATCGGCGATCGAGTAATCGAAATCCATTTTCGGGAATCACCAGATCCGGACGGGAATCTGTTGATCCCAGTCTGGGCGGACATGACGGTTCCGGAGGATATGATTCCGAGCTTTGAAGATGCCACGGGTTACCTGACCGTCCCGAGGCTAGGGTTCGTGGTTCGCTGAGGACGGATCAGGGCCGCCTACAGCAGTCCGAACCTGCTGATATAGGGAAAACCCTTAATTCCGTATATTTTCGGAGCCATCTGTGGCAACCCTGCCGCCTCTTAAGTTCCCTCTTTTTTTTTAAGAGATTATCGTCACGCCGAATTTTTTGCGCTCAATTAACGAATTCCTCATAATCAATTTCGATCTTCTTGCGAGGAGATTCTCCGCGAGTTCACCGTCGCCCAACCATTCTGGGCCGAAGAGAGTCGGACCGCGATCTGATATGAGGAAGAGGATATGAGCGATTCCACTGAGTCGCTGATGGGAACGTTCCCACAGCTACTCAAAGTTCGACTGCAGCGTGATGGCGATCGTCCCGCAATGCGCGAAAAAGCGTATGGGATCTGGCAGACCTGGACGCTTAACGAATTCTGTAACGAGGCGACGGCGCTGGCTGCCGGTCTTTCTGACCTCGGTTTTCAACGTGGCGAAACCCTCGTCATCATTGGCGACAACCGCCCCCGACTCTATGGCGCCATGCTCGCGGTGCAGTCGTTGGGCGGTATTCCCGTTCCTGCCTACCAGGACTCAGTGGCTGAAGAAATTCAATACGTTGTCGAGCATGCAGAGGCTCGCTTTATCGTTGCGGAAAACCAGGAGCAGGTCGATAAGTCACTTGAAATAAAAGAGCACTGCCCGCGCGTTGAAAAGATCATCTACTGCGACCCGAAAGGGTTGCGAAAATACGATCCCAATGTTGTGGTGGATATTCAGGAGGTTATGAAGCGCGGTCGAAATGCTCTCGCGAAAACCCCCGACCTTGTCGATCAAGAGATCGCTGCCGGACGGCTTTCAGATCCGGCGATTATTCTCTACACCTCGGGGACGACCGGTCGACCCAAGGGTGTTGTGCTGACGCATGAAAATTTAGTCGTCACCGCAAAAAACGCAAACGCCTTTGACAATATTACGGCCGACGAAGAAACACTGGCCTACCTGCCCATGGCGTGGGTGGGTGATAACGCGTTCTCGTTTGCCATGGGGCTTGTCGCAGGCTTTTGCGTTAATTGTCCCGAAAGTTCGAGCACCGTTGCGCAGAACCTTCGCGAGATCGGTCCGACCTATTATTTTGCGCCACCACGCGTTTTTGAGAGCGTGCTTACCAGCGTGATGATCCGCATGAAGGATGCTGGCCCGTTCAAGCAGCGCCTGTTCAACTACTTCATGGCGGTCGCAAAGAGGACTGGCGTCGACTTGATGGATGGCAAATCCGTGCCGCTTATGGATCGCATCAAATACGCGCTTGGCGAGGTGCTCATTTTTGGGCCGCTCAAAAATACGCTGGGTCTGGGCCGCGTGCGCGTGGCCTACACAGCGGGAGAGGCGATTGGCCCCGAGATTTTTGATTTTTATCGATCTATAGGCATTAACCTCAAGCAGTTGTACGGGCAGACCGAGGCCACGGTATTCATCACCATGCAGCCCGACGGCCTCGTTCGTTCAGAAAGCGTGGGTACGCCTCCACCTGGCGTTGAGCTCCGCATCGAGGACAACGGCGAGGTCTTGTATAGAAGTCCCGGGGTATTTCTTGAATATTTCAAGAACGCAGAGGCAACCTCAGAAACCAAAACCGACGACAACTGGGTTCGCACAGGCGATGCGGGCTACATCGATGGCGAAGGCCATCTCCGCATTATTGATCGGGCAAAGGATGTCGGTAAGTTGACTGACAGCAGCATGTTCGCGCCTAAATTTCTTGAAAACAAACTTAAATTCTTCCCGGAGATCAAGGAAGTCGTGACGTTTGGAGATGGTCGTGACTTTGTAACGGCCTTTGTAAATATTGATCTTGATGCGGTCGGCAATTGGGCCGAGCGCAATAACGTCTCCTACGCAAGTTATCAGGAGCTTGCGGCTCACCCCCAGGTTTACCAGTTGATTCAGGAGTGCATTGAGCAGGTCAATCAAAGTCTTGCCTCGGATGCACATTTATCAGCCTCTCAGATCAAGCGATTCCTGATTCTGCACAAGGAGCTTGATCCGGATGATGGTGAACTCACCCGAACCCGTAAAGTCCGCCGCCGGATTATTAATGAGCGCTATGGCGATCTTATTGAGGCGCTATTCGACGGGCGAACACGTTGTTTCGTGAGTACCGAAGTCGTCTTTGAGGATGGTCGTCGCGGCAAGATCGAGGCAGACCTGGAGATTCGCGACGCGACGGTGCATCAAACCACCTCAAAGGCCGCATAGGTCAGGGCCGTCAGCGAGAAACCTAGGCTTCTTATATCCCGTGAACGACCGAGCTCAAGATCAAATTCTTCTCGAAGTGGACGCCATCTCGCTGTCTTTTGGTGGAGTGCACGCGTTGACGGACGTCAGTTTCGATATTCGCAAAGGCGAAGTGCGATCCATTATCGGACCGAACGGAGCGGGCAAAAGTTCGATGCTGAATGTGATTAACGGGTTTTACCATCCGCAACAGGGCACCATTACTTATCAGGGCCAGAAGCGCAGCCAGATGAAGCCGCATGAAGCAGCTCGCGGCGGCATCGCCCGTACTTTCCAGAATATCGCCCTGTTTAGAGGCATGAGCACCCTCGATAACATCATGACTGGTCGCAACACGCAGATGAGCAAGGGACTCTTCTGGCAGGCGCTACGCATTGGGCCCGCGCTTCGAGAGGAAATTGAGAATCGCGAGTTCGTTGAGCACGTGATTGACTTCCTGGAAATTCAGGCGATTCGTAAGACGCCGGTGGGTAAACTGCCCTACGGGCTTCAAAAACGTGTCGAGCTCGGACGAGCGCTCGCCGCAGAGCCCACGCTGCTGCTTTTGGATGAGCCCATGGCCGGCATGAACCTCGAAGAAAAAGAAGATATGAGCCGGTTCATTCTGGAAACGAATGAAGAATTCGGCACCACCATTGCGTTAATCGAGCATGATATGAGTGTGGTGATGGATATCTCGGACCGAGTTGTCGTCCTGGACTACGGCAGGAAAATCGCCGACGGCACGCCGGAAGAGGTCCGTGCCAACCAAAGCGTGATCGATGCGTATTTAGGAGTAAGCCATGATTAGACAACCGTCCTTTGGGATACCCGGAGAGGGCTGATGGCATTTGATTTGTTCCTCTTGGAGGTTGTTATCAGCGGCCTGATGACGGGCGTGATGTACGCGTTGGTCGCACTCGGATTTGTGCTGATTTTTAAGGCCTCTGGGATCTTCAATTTTGCCCAGGGCGTGCTTGCGCTTTTTGCCGCGCTCGCGCTTTATGATTTTCTGTCAGAGGATGGCTGGTTCTTCAGTCTTTTTGGCTTCACCTTGCCGGTTTGGCTGGCAATTCCAGCGACAGCCGCCATCATGATCTTTCTCGCCTGGATAATTGAGCGCAGTGTGCTGCGGTTTCTCGTTAAGCAGGACCAGATCATCCTGTTCATGGCGACCATCGGCCTTGCCTTTGTGCTCGAAGGCCTTGGTGATCTTCTCTTTGGCTCGGATGTGAAACCGCTGAATATCGGCATCCCGCAGGGGGCTTCGGATTGGGCGCTCGATACCTTCAACCTATACATTGAAAAGCTGGAGATTGTTGCTGCCGCGACCGCCGCAGTACTGGTGATTATTCTGGCGATATTCTTTCAGAAAACCCGTATCGGCCGAGCGCTTCGTGCGGTGGCAGATGATCACCAGGCTGCCTTGAGTGTGGGGGTCTCGCTCGACAAGATTTGGGTGATCGTCTGGTCGGTGTCCGGTATCGTGGCGCTGGTGGCCGGAATCATGTGGGGCAGCAAGTCGGGTGTGCAGTTCTCTCTGTCGCTGATCGCGCTCAAAGCATTGCCGGTGCTGATTCTCGGTGGGTTTACCTCCGTGCCCGGCGCTATCGTGGGCGGGCTAATCATTGGCGTCGGCGAGAAAGTCGCCGAGGTCTACCTGGGGCCTTACGTGGGTGGCGCGCTTGAGAACTGGTTTGCCTACATGTTGGCGCTGGCTTTTCTGCTATTTCGACCCCAGGGACTCTTCGGCGAACGGATTATCGAGAGGGTATAGGCGTGTTTTACCGTGAGAATGGACAATTCAAGTCCAGCTATAGAGCAGACCAGGCTATTTTTCCGATTGCGCAGGATCGCTGGTTTGTCATTGCGGTCGTGCTCACGGCTTTTTTGGCGGTGCCACCGTTCATCGACCAATACTGGGCAAACGCAGTGATCCTTCCGTTTCTTGTTTATGCCCTTGCAGGCCTGGGCTTAAATATTCTCACCGGCTACTGCGGGCAGGTCTCTCTTGGAACGGGCGGCTTCATGGCGGTCGGCGCCTACGCATCGTTCAAGCTGGTGGGTCTTTTCCCAGAACTGAATTTTCTGATTGTTCTTTTGTTGTCTGGATTCATTACTGCGGGAGTGGGCATGATCTTTGGTCTGCCCAGTCTTCGCATCAAAGGGTTCTATCTTGCGGTCGCGACACTCGCCGCGCAGTTCTTTCTTGTTTGGATGTTCAATAAGGTGGGCTGGTTTTATGACTACAGCCCAACGGGCATGATTACGGTCCGGCCTATCGAGTTTTTCGGTGTCCTCGTAACCGGACCCGAGGCGGGATCAGCGGCTAAGTATTTATTCACGCTATCCATCGTGATTGTGATGGCGCTCGCTGCGAAAAATATTGTCCGCGGGCGGATTGGTCGGGCCTGGATGGCGATTCGTGATATGGATATTGCTGCGGAACTTATTGGAATCAGACCATTGATGGCCAAGTTGACAGCGTTTGCGGTGAGTTCTTTTTATATCGGTGTAGCAGGAGCGCTTTACTTCTCGATCTACCTTGGCGCGGTGGAGCCGGTTGAGGCATTTGATATCAATCGCTCCTTTTACGTGCTGTTCATCATAATCATTGGCGGCCTTGGGAGCGTACTGGGTTCCTTCTTGGGGGCGGCGTTTATCGTGCTCGTCCCCATCCTGCTAAAAAACGTGATGGTCGGCGGGATGGGCATGGCGTCC
>RGTL01000130.1 GCA_010025385.1 Gammaproteobacteria bacterium
TCACTGATAGGAGTGATGAAAGATGGTGGGCCCGGAAGGACTCGAACCTTCGACCAAGGGATTATGAGTCAGCGACTCTCTTGAGACCCCGAACTAAATCAATCGCATTCACGCTCCGGCTCCGCGTGAATGTGACTAAAGATAAGGGTCGGTCAAAGGAATGGACTCGAATTGCTAACCCGATCTAACGCGTCGATCGTCGCGGTTACTCCCATATGCTGCAATTTTTCGATCACCGGCCGGTTAGCTATAGATGTTTAGGTACTTTAGACAGATAACTCGCAGGCAGGACGCAAGATTTTTGTCGTTTGCTATTAGGCATTGATCGGCTACCTGCTGAATTACGCCAGTGACGGTGGTTTTGTGGTCCGTCGCAATCTCTTCAAGAACGTTCCAAAAAGCTCGCTCCAGGCGCACCGTGGTGGATTGCCCTTGGATCCTGAGACTGCGTTTTTCGGGAATAAATTCGTTGATCTGCTCGGTCGTACATGCATTGAACATGTGAGCCAAGACGCCTTCATTGCTAACAAAAATTGACATGGACCTGATGCCCTCGTTGGGAGGTAAGCAATAAATACCACCTCTTGCGCGGGTTTTCTAGGACTATATATTCATCTTGACAAAAAACAGTCTGTAACGCCTCGATATATGGAATTTTTCAGAAAAACTCTTGATCCAGTGATCGCCCTAGGCGCGATCGCGGTCTTGGATATTTTTCTATTCCTGATCGTTGGAGCTTGGACGGTAGGCGGCGGCGAGACAATGATGACCGGTCTTATCGCGCAACTCTTCATGGGCGATGCGATCTATCGAATACCGTTTTGGCAGGAAGTATTCAAGCCCGATGCCGGTTATTGGAAGATTTATATTTCCCTTGGAATGTTATTCGGAGCGGTGGTTGGGGCGGTCGCAAGCAAAGAGTTTTTTTGGCGTTTTCCGAGGCGTATATCAGAGTGGGTGATGATCACCGTCGGTGGTCTCTTGATGGGTATTGGTATCCGTCTGGCATTCGTATGCAATGTGAGTACATTTTTTGGATTAACGCCGGAGCTGAATCTGGGCGGCTACCTTTCGATCAGTGGAATTATTGCCGGAGCGTGGTTCGGGTCGCTTATTTACAAGCGGGTTCTTGAGGGTTAAAAGATGAGTCCGGTCGCACAATGCCTGATCGCATTTGTATTTGGGTCAGTAGTAGGTCTTCTAGTGCAGCGTTCGCGCTTTTGCAATACAGCTGCGCTTCGGGACGCCATGCTCTTTAAAACATTTCGAAACACGAAAGCGCTGCTGGTAGCGATGATGATATTGACCATTGGGTTTACGGGATTTATTTCCGTTGGTGCTGGGAATCCAATGCGATTTGATGTGGGGATCAATCAGGTTCTTGGATTATTCTTGTTTGGCACGGGAATGGTGCTGGCGGGTGCTTGCACGGTCTCGACCTGGGTTAAGGCAGGAGAGGGAAACTTTGGGGCCATATGGGCGCTTCTCTTTACTTTTATTGGAATGTTTCTTTTTTCGTTGGTTTGGTCATTCCTATACTGGCCTCCCGCCCCGTCAGCGATGACAGGAGAGCTATCTCTGGAGCGACTGCAACTTGGCTTCGCTAATGCAGAAACGCTTCAGGACAAAACAGGAATTCCTGCCATTATTTTTGGATTATTACAGGCGGGAGTTTTACTTTTCATCTACCAGCGTATCCGAAAACGGGAGAGAGGTCAGGGCGGTGATGCCGCTGCCTCACCCTAGTAACAAGCACTTTCAAGAAAGACAAAAGCAATGGGATTATTTGGAAAAAAAGCGTCGAGCACATCACCAGACTCTGGATCAGAGCAGAGCGTAACGCTTGGCGACGGATCTAGTGTCACGGTCTCTAAAGTTGTGGACTGCCTTGGGGATTCCTGTCCACGCCCGCAGCTGATGACTAGAAAGGCTGTATCAGTTGCCGAGCCAGAAGCCGTCATATCAATTTTGATAGATAACCCAACATCTATGGAGGCAATCCCTCCAATGTGTTCAGAGATTGGAGCCATTCATCTCGATACACTCAAGGAGGATCGGGGATGGCGGGTGATTATCAAAAAAGCGTTATAACGTACATAGGCCAGAGAGGACTCAATCACCCCCCGTCTGGTGACCCGATCAGAAAATGAGAGCAGACAAACAATTTATCCTGCTGATAGCGCTGATCTTGTTGAGCGGCGTCGCGACGGCTGTTCACCTCGTTCAAGCCCAACCCGAGTCTCTGCGATCTTCCCAGTACGGTGTCCCGTTTCTAGCGCACAGTATTCGACATCCGGATACGGGTGAGTGCTTAACTGCGAATCAGCTAGCGGCGTATTTTTTGAATTGACATGGACTATGCATTACTGATTCATCTTGGCGGTTTCGTTGTCGCCTTTTATCTTCTTTATCTGTCGCTTTTTGGGAATCCGTTTAAATGAATAGGGCGGGGTACATATTTTGCGTTTTATCGCTTCTTGCGTCCGCCGCAATAATCGGCATTACCATGCCTTACGCAATGGTGCCTGAGTCCGAAGCGAGCGCAGGCTTGGAATGCAGGTCTCTCGATGAGGACATTGAGATAGAGTTGGTGGGCGTTTTAGAAGGCGTCAGCATGTATGACCTTTTAAGTAACTATCTTGAAAACCCCCCAGCGCAACAGGCCGGAGCGGCGAGTGTAATCAAACAGTTTGGGGGTTGCTGAAGGATGCGTCGCCTCTGCGGGGAGAGGGCTGTGGCGGTCGTATGGCACTCAGCCCGGCGCCTAGGGCTCGTCCTTGTGTGCATGGCCGGCACCGTGGTTGCCCAGGTATCGGCCGCTGATCAATTTCCTGTCGTTGAAATCGACTCTTTACCGAATGAGACGATTTTGATCGACGTGGGCGCACTGGATAGCTGCCGAGAAGCTTCGTTACCCGGCGCTAAATGCATCCCGCTTGACAAGATGCTTGGCCGCAACGGCCGTCTCGCCAACCTTCGTGATATTCGATGGCTGCTGGGCACAGCCGGACTCACAGGTGCGGAAACGATTGCGATATTTTCGCGGGCCGATCAAGATTCGCGGGCCGATAAAGAAAGGGATGCCGCAACGGGGATTTTTTTTCTTGCGGGACAGAGGAAGGTTCTGCGGTTAGGAAATATTCCCATGCAAGCGCTGAGCGCAAAAGGAGCGGAAACCGCGCTCAGTCGAGTCTCGTTTTATTCTGCGATCGTTCGAACCAAGCACCTTGTTCCGGCAAAAGCCTACTCCGTCAAAGCTGAGTATTTGGCTGAGTTTATAGAGAATCTTGATCAGATGATGCCGGAGACAAAGTTTCAATGGCCAGTAGGGTTCCGCTCATGATCCTGATCACTGTTGTCTCGGCGAATTCCGGAAAGCATGTTCGGCTTTTATCTCGCGCGTTAGCTAGGAATAGCGAGCCATTTTCCATTTTCTTCACTGGCAAAGGCGTCCAGGGTGCACAGAATCTTGGACGCAATTTTCATCTGAAGCGTGTCCTGTTACCGAGGGTAGCCAAACGGATCACAGTCGGCTGGCGGCGCAAGCGACGCATTTGGTAAGCCTTTAGTGGGAGCCCCAAAACACATTTTGGTTGTAGCGACCTCAGATCCCCTAGAAGCAATGCGAGTGGCCGCTGGATTAACCATCTTTGGGCATCAGGTGTCTTTCCTGTTCTCCCGTGTTATTGAAGTAAGCAAGGAGGTAGAACAAGCGGTGGAGCTCATGGAGTTGGCAGAGATCGACCAGATTTTCGCGTTGGAAGAATTTGAAGATTGTGTGGTGCTGCGAGGATTGGATGTTGCACATCTTTGGAAGAGTGCAGACCTTGCGATGGTGGTTTAGGGTCTATAGATGGTTGAGTATCTAGTAATAAAAACGAGTTTTGGTGGTGGTGACTCTCATACGCAGCAGCTGCTTTCGGCTTTAGGAGAGGATCAGTCCATCACTGTGGTCGATCTCGATTCGCTCGGCGAGGCCGATGAATCTTGGGATCAGTTAGTGGTCCAAATCGTTGGGTCCAAACGTTGTATTTGTTTATAGATAAATTAAGGAGAAGAGATATGAGGAAAATTTCAATTCAAATCCTTGGCTGGAGTCTTGGCGCCCTATCGCTTGCAGTAAGCGCTGGAGCATTAGCAGCGTCACCTTTGGTCGATGTGGCATGGATTAAAGACCATTCGTGTGACGCAAACGTACGAGTCTTGGATATCCGAAATAAATTTGATGGATCTCGAAAAGGTGATTATCAGAAAGGCCATATCCCTTGCGCTATTCACTCGGATTACGCAGAAGGTGGTTGGCGGGCAAAGGTCGGTGAAACGCCGGGTCAGATGCCGCCCGTGGCAGATCTTGAAAAACTTATCGGCGGCCTAGGGATCTCAAACGATAATCACGTCGTGATCTACAGTCGTGGCACGAACGCACTTGATATGGGAAGCGCAACCCGGGTGTATTGGACCTTCAAGGCCCTCGGCCATGAAGAGGTCTCTATCTTAAACGGCGGATATCTCGCTTATATTGCCGATGAGAAAAATCCAAATCCGGTCGAAAAAGGCTCGCATAAGAAGATGCGAACCACCTTTACGGCGGACCTTCAAGAAGACATGATCATCTCGAAAGACGATGTGGCGAAAGCATCGAGTGATGGGGAGATGCTTGTTGATCTGCGCCCCTCTCACCAGTACGTGGGCATTAACAAACATCCAAAAGCGGCTCGATACGGCACCATTCCTGGCGCTACAAATATGCCAGAGAGTTGGCTAACCGCGAACGGAGGAAGCATGTGGCGTTCAGAAAGCGAGCTGAAGCAGTTGTTTGCGGCTGCAGGTGTGCCGGAATCAGGCACACAATATCATTTCTGCAACTCGGGCCACTGGGCAACTCTTGGCTGGTTCGCAAGCAGTGAGTTGCTAGGGAACAAGGATGCCAAGATGTACGATGGTTCAATGATTGAATGGAGTAATGATAAATCGCTTCCAATGGATCAGCAGATTGAACTTAATTAGTTGCAAAACGTCCTCTTAAGAATAATCGTTGTTTTGACGGCCGGACTTTGTCCGGCCGTTGTCTTTTCCGGAGGTATGGGGACGATTTTGGATCGTTCCCGTTTTCCGGCCGAGCTGCAACTTTTGCGTGGTGATTTCGATAGGTCAATTTCAATGACGGAACTCAGCGCTTCTGAACGACTCGGGTTGCAGGGCAGAATAGACTCTGCTGTTGGCGGATTAGAGTGGCTTGCGATGGAATATGAAACGATTACGCAAACCACAGTCGACCGTCACAATCTGGACTTAGTGTTTGACGCGTGGCGGCGGCAGGAATCGGAGCGGGCTGTTGAGGCGCTTGAATCCTTGATTGAGCAGCATCCCTTGAATCTGAGGATTTTCGCGGCAGAGCGGGCAACCAATGAGGACTTGCAGCGTGTTCGAGAGATCGATGCAACGCTGTGTTCAGGGTGCCACACCGCAAGCCCCGGCAGTCCGAATCAGCTACCGGCCTATCGCCTTTCGGAACTAGCACGGAGCATGACCTCGACCGAATTTCTCGCGCGGCTTTTGAGTGGGGTGAGGGGCACTGA
>RGTL01000014.1 GCA_010025385.1 Gammaproteobacteria bacterium
TTTGGCTTATCGACACACCGCCTCTATACAGCAATACCACTTTGCGTCTCCCGTAAACATTGACATCTTCTTTATCTAATGAAACGAGGAAGCGTACCGGTAAACTTTGGAATAACTGTATTCAGTTACTCCTTGAACGCGAACTATAGTCATGCGATATCAAATGTCAAGCAAACGCAAGGTGGGTTTGTGCGCTCAATTTTTCCAAAAACAAGAATTGAAAATTGAACGACGGATGAAGTTAAGAAACTACGTGAGGTTGATCTCGATCACAAAAATAAGAATGCCTTGCGCGTTGAGATAACAACCGATCGACTCGCGTTGAGAAGAAATCTGAAAAGTCGAAAAAATGCTGAAAAACAAGGCGTTATTTGTTTCTTTCGGACGCACTCTTGAGCAGGGGATAAATCAGCGAGAGCGTTCGGTTCGTGGCACCCAGATTGCGTTGAATGAATGATCGCCCGTTTTCCCCGACACTCGCTCGCAGGCTGGCGTCCTCAAGCAGTTGCTTCAGAATGTGTAGTAGCTGAATTTCGTTCCCGACTTGAAATCCGGCTTTTTCCGCCAGCGTCAGGCGGGTGATCTCGACAAAATTCCCCATGTTGGTACCGAAGACCACCGGCACGCCAACGGCGCAGGGCTCGAGAATGTTGTGGCCACCAATGCCTCGAATAGGAATCAAGCTTCCTCCGACGACGGCAATATCGGCTGCAGCATAAAGTGTGGAAAGCTCGCCCATGGTGTTGGCAAGCTGTATATGGATACCAGGATCGAGAGCGCCTTTTTCATGGGTTCTCTGGCTGAGCCGAAAGCCCGCCCTCTGTATGACTTTTGCAACACTCTCGAATCGCTCCGGGTGACGCGGGGCAATGACCAAAAGCAGATCGGGGTAAGTCGGTATCAGTTTCTGAAGCGCTTCGATCAGAATCGCCTCTTCTCCCTCGTGCGTGCTGCCCGCGACAATGACGGGGCGATTTGGTCCCCAGTCGCGCCGCACTGCGAGCGCTACCTCCGCCACGCTTGGTGGCATGTCGATCTCAAATTTGGTGCTGCCTGTCGAGTGAATCTTGTCTGGATTGACCCCTAAGCCCACCATGTTTTTCTTGTCCCAGTCCGATTGCGCAGCCACCACCGACACGTGCGAGAGAGCCTCCCCAATGAGCGGCAGTATTAGTCGATAGCCGCGTGCGGATTTTTTGGAAAGTCGAACGTTTGCCATGGCGACAGCGATCCCCCGGCGGGCACAGCCGGCAATCAGGTTCGGCCAGATCTCTGTTTCCATCAAGATCAGGACGCCCGGCTGGAATCGGTTAAGGAAGCGTCGGATGGCGAGCGGGTAGTCGTAGGGCGCGTAACGGTGCTGAACCGCTTCACCAAAGGTATCCCGAACCCGTGCGGCACCGGTAGGTGTCATGGTGGTGACGATGATTCGCAGCGCCGGGTGGGATTGCAGCAGTTGCCGAATCAGCGGCGTCGCCGCATTAACTTCTCCCACGGATACTGCATGCACCCAAAGGTCACAGGGTGTGCCGGTCGCGCCGCCGCCAAAGCGCTCGGCCCATCGATCTCGATAGGCTTTGTTTTTCGCCGCGCGAATCGCCAGTCGCAGGATCAGGACGGGCAGTGCGAGCCAGAGCAGGAGCGTATAAAGTGCTCTGGTCACTCGCCGCCCGGGGTTTTACTGTCTGCTGGAGCGACCAGCCAGTCACGCGGCTGCAAGAAATCACGGACTAGGGATTCTTCGGCGCTGCCGGTTGGGGCCTGCCACCCGTAATGCCAGGCCACTTGTGGCGGCAGGGACATCAGGATCGATTCCGTCCGGCCACCGCTCTGCAGACCGAACAGCGTCCCCCGGTCATAGACGAGATTGAACTCGACGTAGCGTCCACGTCGATACAGTTGAAACGCTTTTTGCTCCGGCGTGAATGGATCCGCTTTATGTTTTTCGACAATCGGTTGGTAGGCTGGAAGATAGTGGTCGCCGACGCTGCGCATCAGGCCAAAGGCGTTGTCAAACCCACCCTCACTGAAATCATCAAAAAAAAGACCCCCAATGCCGCGCTGTTCCTGCCGATGCTTAAGATAAAAATACTCGTCGCAGGCTTTTTTGAACCGGGGGTACAGGTCAGCGCCAAAAGAGGCAACGGCTGAGGCGGCCGTGCGATGCCAGTGCCGCGCGTCGTCGGTATCCCCGTAGTAGGGCGTGAGATCAAATCCGCCCCCAAACCACCAGGTCGGTTGGCCGGGCGTCCGGGCATAAAAAAACCGGACATTCATGTGAGAGGTGGGTACGAAGGGGTTGTCCGGATGGACCACCAAGGAGACGCCCATGGCTTCAAACGGATGACCGGCCAATTCGGGATGGCGTGCCGATGCCGCGGCCGGTAATGCCGATCCGTGCACATGTGAGAAATTAACACCGGCTTGCTCAAAGACTTGGCCGTCCCGGAGGATACGGGTGCGCCCCTGTCCGTTGGGTTGCGTCCAGGCGTCTTCATGGAACCGGGCGGTGCCCGAGTCGATGTGGGCGAGCGTAGAGCAAAGCCGGTCCTGCAATGATTTCAGGTAGTCGCCGACATCCGAGATAGATGCTTCGCTTGTCATGACGATTAACCGCGCACCGCGTTGCCCGTAGCGGCATCCGTAATCGTGCTTGGCTCCAGCGCATTACCGACCGGCGCATCAATAATGCAGTCGATTGTTTCGCCGAATTCGTTAGCAACTGCTTGAGCGGTGCGAAGCGGGGGTCGGCCGCTGCGGTTGGCGCTGGTCGAGATCAAAGCCATGCCGGTCTCCCGGCAGAGTTGGCGGACGAGCGAGTGAGCGGTGACCCGAACGGCCACCGTCGCGTGCTCGCCCCGAATCCAAGGCGGCACGCCGGGCTGCGCAGGCAAGAGCCAGGAGTGGGGGCCGGGCCAGGATGCCATCGGTCCGGCCATGAGGGTCTCGTCGGTCATATCGACCAGGTGTCTCAACCGCTCTGCCTGGTCAGCGATCACGATCAGGCCCTGACGCCAGTGTCGTTGTTTCAGTTCCAGAATGCGGCGTACCGCTGCTTCGTGAAATTGCGTCAGCGAAGGTATCGTTCATTGGCTTTTGTCCCGGGCGATCGCGCGCCAGCCAATGTCGGTGCGCCAGTCCGCTCCCGGCCAGGCAATATGCCCAAGCGCTTTGTACGCGTTATGTTGTGCGCTGTGGACGCTATCGCCCAAAGCGGTTACGCACAGAACACGTCCGCCATCGGTCAGGACCCGACCCCGATCCAGACGTGTTCCGGCATGGAACACTTTGACATGGTTGGCTGTAATCGTGCCAAGGCCGCTAATTTCATCTCCTTTTCGGTAATCATCCGGGTAGCCTTCGGCTACCATGACGACGCCGAGAGCAACCCGCGAGTCCCATGCCACGTTCTCGGCATCAAGGGTTTGATCGATCGCCGCCTGGCACAGCCGAAGCAGGTCAGAGCGAAGCCGCATGAGAATCGGTTGGGTTTCCGGATCGCCGAAGCGACAGTTGTACTCCAGTACACGAGGATTCCCCTCGCGATCGATCATCAAACCGGCATACAGGAAACCCAGATAAGGCATACCCTCCTCAGCAAGGCCTTGAAGGGTCGGACGGATGACTTCTTCCATGATGCGATCATGGAGCTGAGCGTCGACTCGTGGTGCCGGGGAATACGCCCCCATGCCGCCGGTGTTTGGCCCCTGGTCAGCGGCAAATCGCGCTTTATGGTCTTGCGAAGTGGCCAGTGGCACCACTTGCGTGCCGGAAGCGATGCAGATAAAGCTCACTTCCTCCCCGTCAAGGAATTCCTCGATCACCAGGGCTTTTCCCGCCTCACCAAATCGCTGCCGAACCAGGATTTCCTCCACGGTATCAAGCGCTACCTCATGCGTGTTGGCGATGACGACCCCTTTGCCGGCCGCGAGCCCGTCGGCTTTCAGGACCATCGGCAGTGCATGACTGCGGACATAGTCACGGGCTGGCTCCGATTCGGTGAACGCCTTCCAGCGCGCTGTCGGAATGTTGTGTCGATCGAGAAACGCCTTGGTAAAGCTTTTTGACCCCTCCAATTGAGCGGCACCCTGACCTGGTCCAAAACAGGCGAGGCCAGCCTCGTTAAACCGGTCCACGATGCCGGCCACTAAAGGGCCCTCAGGTCCTACGATCGTCAGATCCACCTGCTGCTCGGTAGCTGCATTGATCAAGGCATCTATGTCCATGGCCGCGATCGGAAGATTCTGAACCTTGTTCTCAGAAGCGGTACCCGCGTTGCCGGGCGCGACGAACACGTGCTGGACCGATTCGCTGCTGGCAATTTTCCAGGCGAGGGCATGCTCGCGGCCACCATTACCGATAATAAGTACTCGCATCTTCAGTGCCGGAAATGCCGCATCCCGGTAAAGACCATGGCCATGTCGTGCTCGTCTGCGGCTTCAATCACCTCATGGTCGCGTTGCGAACCGCCGGGTTGGATGACGGCACAGATGCCGGCTTTTGCGGCGGCGTCGATGCCATCACGAAATGGAAAAAAAGCATCCGACGCCATGACCGAGCCGGCCACAGTCAGTTGTTCATCCTCAGCTTTGATTCCGGCGATGCGCGCCGAGTAGACCCGGCTCATCTGCCCGGCCCCCACACCGATCGTGCGTCCTTGCGAGGCATAAACGATGGCATTGGATTTGACGAATTTCGCTACGGTCCATGCGAAGAGCAGATCCCGCATCTGATCGTCGGTGGGATGTTTCTGAGTGACTACCTTGAGGTCTTGCGCCGATACCTGGCCAAGGTCCTGATCCTGCACCAAAAGCCCGCCGGCGATGCGCTTGAAATGATATTGCCTGAAAGCCTCTGTATCCATTCGCGCCAGGCTGAGCACGCGCACATTGGGTTTTTCTGCCAGGGCACCAAGCGCCTCGGCTGAAAATCCTGGTGCGATGATGACTTCGACAAATTGGCGCTCCAGAATCAGTTTGGCGGTGGCACTGTCCAGGCTGCGGTTAAACGCAATAATGCCCCCGAACGCGGAGGTGGGGTCTGTCTCATAGGCCGCACGGTACGCATCAATGAGCGTGTCGGCAGTGGAAACGCCACAGGGGTTGGCGTGTTTGACGATAACGCATGCAGGCTGCGAGAAGGCGCTGACGCACTCCAGCGCGGCATCGGCGTCCGCTACGTTGTTAAAGGACAGTGTTTTACCCTGCAGGAATTCAGCAGAGGCGAGGGAGCCTTCGTTGGGGTTGGCTTCGCGGTAAAGCGCTGCCGATTGATGAGGATTTTCCCCGTAGCGCATGTGTTGGGCTTTTCTGAACTGAAGATTTAGGATTTCCGGATAGCCGTCTTCTGGATCACGCGTCAGGTAGTTTGAGATCATGCCGTCGTATTCAGCGGTATGACTGAACGCTTTGGCCGCCATTTCCTCACGCGTCACTCGCGATACGCCGCCGGTTTGTTCGATTTCGTGGGCGACTCGTTCGTAATCGGCCTGATCGACCACGACCGTAACCGCGGCATGGTTCTTGGCAGCGGCTCGGATCATCGCCGGACCGCCGATGTCTATGTTTTCAATAGCCTCCTCCCGCGTGCAGTCATCGCGGGCAACAGTCGCAGCGAAGGGATAAAGATTGACTACCAAAAGATCGATGGGCTGGATGTCATGTTCGGCCATTTGCCGATCATCGGTACCTCGTCGCCCCAGCAAACCGCCGTGGATCTTAGGATGCAGGGTCTTCACTCGTCCATCCATCATCTCGGGAAAGCCTGTGTGATCTGAGACCTCACGCACGGGTATAGCGGCATCGCGCAACAGATTCGCCGTGCCACCCGTGGACAGGATTTCAATCTGGCAATGGTGTAGCCGCTTCGCGAATTCGGCGACGCCGGATTTGTCGGAGACGCTGATCAGCGCACGCGCGATCGGGTGGACAGGGTCGACTGGATTCATCTTGCTGAGGCTCTGCGTAGATCTAAGGAGTTGAGAGGGGCTGGGTTTAAGCAGTGCGGGCTTTGCGGCGCCTATTTAAGACCATATCGAGAGAGTTTTTTTCGCAGGGTGTTGCGATTGATGCCAAGAATCTGCGAGGCTTTTATTTGGTTGCCTGCGGCGTGCTGCATGACTTTTTCGAGCAGTGGTTTTTCCACCTCTGCAATGACAAGGGCGTGCAGGTCGTGGGTCTTCGCTCCGTCTAGGTCGTTGAAATAATTGGCCAACGATCGTCGGACACAATCGGCTAACGGGGGAGTTTTACTGGTGTTCATAGACGCCGATCGGTTCTGCCAGCTCGTCGAAAAGCGCGTTGAGCAGGCGATGTTGTTCGCAGGGTTGTTCGGCCTGGTTAAAGCGTTGGCGAAACGAGCTGGGTGCGCTTAATTTCTCAGCGTACCATTGGATATGTTTACGGGCGATACGCACGCCCTGCTCGATTCCATAGAACGCATGCAGTGCCTGTAGGTGCCAAAGGGCAGTTTCCCGTTTCTCCGTAAGGTCGGGCTCTCCCGGATCCGTACCGCTATCCAGCGTCTGACTGATTCGCGCGAGCAGCCAGGGCTGCCCCTGCGCCGCCCGGCCGATCATCACCGCATCGGCGCCCGTGTGGCGCAGTACGTGGAGTGCGGCAAGAGGAGAATCAATATCCCCGTTAGCGATGACGGGAATGTCGACGGCCGCTTTAACCGCGGCAATGGTGTCGTAATCAATGGGGCCATGGTATCGGCACTCGCGACTTCGGCCATGTACGGTGAGTGCCTGGATACCGGTCTGCTCCGCCATGCGGGCAATGATCGACGCGTTCTTGTTCTGGCGATCCCATCCGGTTCGCATTTTCAGGGTGACGGGAACCGTGACCGCGTTAACGACGGACTCCAAAATTCTCTGCACTAAAGGCTCGTCTTTCATGAGGGCAGAGCCCACGAGACGCTTACACACTTTCTTTGTGGGACAACCCAGGTTGATGTCGATGATCTGGGCCCCCCGATCCACATTAGCTCGAGCCGCATCAGCCATTTGCTGCGGATCCGCGCCCAGCAATTGAACGCTGATGGGTTTCCGCTCGCCGGTATGCGTGGTCCGCTGTCTGGACTTGCGGGAGTCCTGCAGATCGGGAGAGGCGCTGACCATCTCGGTGACGGCAAGTGCTGCACCAAACCGTCGTGCCAGTCTTCGATAGGGTTGGTCGCTCACTCCCGCCATGGGCGCGGCGAGGACTCGCCCTGCTATCGGCACGGAGCCAATCGACCAATGGGTGCTGTTGGGGTCACGATGGCTCACGGTCGATATCTCAGGAGCGAACGGCCCTGGCGGTAAGACCCGTGGTCGAGGAGTCGACCTGTGCCAGAACGAGCGTCACGAGGGCCTCGCGCTCGCCGCCGATTCTCTGGGAGGCTTCCACACCGAATTCGTCAGGGAGATACGTGCGACGAGCGAGCAGTTGACCGTTCGAATCGTGCAGGGAAATTTCCAACGAGGGATAAACCTGCTCTTCTTGACTGCGATTGATTAGATGAATGCGCACGACCAGAGCGTCTGGCTGCGTGCGGTGCAGATCCATTTCGCTTCGCGTCACGGCAATGGCCGGTCCGTCGAGCGACTGCGGCAGTTCGCAACCGGTATACCGGCAAAAGACGGCGACATAGGGTCTCGCGCCGGGTACGCTGGCGACCTCATCGAGCAGAGTAAACCGAAGCTGAATGAAAAGAGCGGCGAGCGCTAAGGCGAGCCCGGCTGCGGGCCATCGGGCGCGCCTGACGGCGTTCGTTGGCGCCGGCCGGGTGGATAAGTCGAGATCTGCACGCTCTTCAATGACGGGATCGTCTAGCGCGCGAAGTCTGGGCTCGAGTTTGCCTGACGGGGTTGCCGACAGATCGTCGTCGATCTGGCCGGTGGATGCCTCGAAATGGTCGGAATGGGCGGGTTGCGGTCCAGCGAGCGAAGCGGCGTTTTGCTGACTGTGAGGGGCCTTGGATTGCCCGTATCGGGTGGATTCGAGGGCGGATGCGGGGTGGGGTATTTGGTCCACCAGATTCCATGCGGCGTTGAAGGTTTGCCCGCAGTCATCGCAGGCGATGAGCCCGGCGCGGGCACGCAAGGCTTCAGCGGTTACGGTGTTATTGCTTTCGCAAAAACTGCAACGCGTTTCGAATGTGGATATGTGAATCGCAGGCATAGGACCAGAAGATCGTCACGGACGTTGCCCGACCAAGGCAACCCACTCCTCCTGAGAGAAGGCAGTAAGATTGTACTGCGCGAAAGCCGCGCAAACCCGATCGGCCTGCGGCGCCAGAATACCACTCAGGATCAAGGTGCCCCCGGGGGTTAGAGCGCTTTCCAGAGACTCGGCGAGTTCAAGGATCGTTCCTGCCAGGATATTGGCGATCACCACGTCATAGCGATGGCCAGGATCGAGCTCGTCGGGTGCACATACCGCCAGTTGGTCAGCCACACCATTTAGTTTGGCATTGTCGATGCTAGCGGTAAGGGCGCGAGGATCCAGATCCACGCCGGTCGCTGTCGAGGCGCCGAGTCGTAGCGCAGCAATGGCCAAAATGCCGGACCCGCAGCCCCAGTCAAGCACGGCCTGACCGGAAAGGCGGATGGATTCGATCGCTCGCAGGCAGAGCTGTGTCGTCGCATGTGTTCCGGTGCCGAAGGCCAGACCCGGGTTGATGCGAATATCCATGGCGCGATCCTCAGCCATGGCCTCCCACGGCGGACACACCCAGATCCGCTCGCTGATTTGAATGGGAGGGAAGTTCTGTCGACCGGACAATTCCCAGTCTTGGTCATGCACGGGATCCGTCGTGATAGCGGCCCGCGCCCCAAGGATTAAATGCAAGGCGGCGACCACCTGATCGACATCGCTCTCGGATTCAAAAAGACCTGAGACCACCTGCTCTTCCCACTTCGGATCGTCGGGCGTGGGACCATCAAACTGGGGCGTGTCACCCGCGTCGGTTGTGGTCAGCGCGATCGCGCCAAGGATGTCGAGCACTTCCTCGACCCGACGGGCGAGGTGTTGCTCGACCGTTGCCGAGACGCGCGTCCATGCCGGTCCATCACTGCTGCTCATCGGGATATCGGCCCCGGGGCCTCAGTTGGACAGCTGCCGTTCCAGGTAATGGATGTCGAGCGCCTGCTGGCGGAAAGCCGCGTCATCCACGATGCGCTGCTGAAGCGGGATGTTGGTGTGGATGCCGTCGATCACCATTTCGCGAAGCGCGCCGCTCATGCGCTGCAGCGCCTGCTCGCGGTTCTCACCATAGGCGATGACTTTCGCTATCAGTGAGTCATAGTAGGGAGGGACCCGGTAATTGTTGAAGATGTGGGAATCGACCCGTATGCCCGGTCCACCCGGCTGATGGTATTGGGTGATGGTGCCCGGCGACGGCATAAAGGTATCCGGGTTCTCCGCGTTGATCCGACACTCTACGGCATGGCCTCGAAGACGCACCTCGGATTGCTTGATGCTCAGGGGCGCTCCGGCCGCAATGCCAATCTGTTCGCGCACGATGTCCACCCCGGTAATGAATTCGGTCACTGGATGCTCAACCTGTAAACGCGTGTTCATCTCGATAAAAAAGAACTCGCCGTTTTCATACAGAAACTC
Organism: Gammaproteobacteria bacterium; assembly: GCA_010025385.1. GTDB lineage: Bacteria > Pseudomonadota > Gammaproteobacteria > Arenicellales > UBA868 > UBA868. The sequence goes on from RGTL01000014.1 coordinate 9,606, forward strand.
AAACGTCCCAGCGCCCCGGTAGCCGATCTCCCGACAGGCATTGGCACAGCGTTCACCCATGTCCTGACGGACGCCCTCTGAAATGTCTGGGGCGGGCGCTTCTTCAATTACCTTCTGATGCCGGCGCTGCATCGAGCAGTCGCGGTCTCCCAGAATCACCACCTCGCCGAAGGTGTCGGCAAGCACCTGGAATTCGATGTGACGTGGTTTTTCAAGATAACGCTCCATGTACACCGTGTCGTTGCCAAAGGCGGCCTGCGCTTCGCTCCGGGTGAGTTGCCAGGCGTTCAGCAGAGCGGCTTCTGTATGAACCACACGCATGCCTTTGCCTCCGCCACCGGCGGTGGCCTTGATGATGATGGGATAGCCGATGTCCGATGCTATCCGCATGATCTCGTCGGCGTCGTTCGGTAGTGGCCCGTCCGAGCCTGGCACACAGGGTACGCCAGCCGCTCGCATGGCTTTGATCGCCGAGATCTTGTCACCCATCAGGCGAATGGTGTCTGCGGTAGGTCCCACAAAAATAAACCCGCTTTGCTCCACGCGTTCGGCAAAGTCGGCGTTTTCTGCCAGAAAGCCATACCCGGGATGTATGGCCGTTGCGTCGGTCACTTCGGCGGCGGCAATCACCGCGGGAATATTCAGGTAACTGGCCGCCGCAGCCGCCGGTCCGATGCACACGGACTCCCCGGCTAGACGAACGTATTTGGTATCGGCGTCAGCGGTCGAGTGCAGCGCAACCGTGCGAATACCGAGCTCATTGCAGGCACGCAGAATGCGTAGCGCGATTTCGCCTCGGTTGGCGATCACCAGTTTTTCGATCATGGGTCGACGGCTTAAGCGCCGTTTTCCTCAATCACGAAGAGGGTTTCTCCGAACTCAACTGGATCGCCGCTGCGCTTGAGGATTTTCTTCACCACGCCGCTGACTTCAGCCTCGACCTGGTTGAATATTTTCATGGCTTCGATCATGCATAGCGTGTCGCCCACGCTTACCTTGCTGCCAATCTCAACGTAGGGTTTGGAGTCGGGATTGGGTGAGGCGTAAAACGTCCCGACCATCGGAGAGCTCACAGCACTGCCCGCTTCCGAGGCGGTGTTCGCCGGCGGCGCGACGCTTGCGGGAATCGGATCCGGGATATAGGCGGGCGACACCGGGGCAGCGACAGGCGCTGGAGCGGGCGCGGACGCAAAAACCGGAGACGGCGTGCCCGAGCGACTTAGCCGAATCGACTCTTCCCCTTCGGTGATTTCAATTTCATTGAGCTGCGATTCCTCGAGCATCTCGATCAACTTTTTTATTTTTCTGATATCCATTTATTTTTTCAGATGGTAGGGTCGCTAAAACCCAAATGCGTGAGCGCGGCACCAATGGCAACGGTATAGCCCGCCGTTCCTAATCCGCAAATGACGGCCTGAGCCAGATCCGAGAAGAACGACTGCCGACGAAAGGGCTCGCGCGCGTGAACGTTTGAAATGTGGACCTCGATAAACGGGACATTCACCGCCGCAAAAGCATCACGCAACGCGACGCTGGTGTGCGTGAACGCTGCCGGGTTGATCACGATGAACCGGGTGCCATCATGTAGCGTCTGCTGGACGCGATCCACAAGATCGCCCTCATGATTGGACTGCAGCGCGCTCAGCGAGGCGCCGGCCGAGACAGCCTGGTCTTTGGCGCGAGCGTTAATGTCCTCAAGCGAGTCATGGCCATAAACGTCAGGTTCGCGCGTGCCCAACAGGTTGAGGTTGGGACCATGTAGTAGAAGGATGTCGGACATAAATACGTTCTCTTGAAGCGTATTCTGATCTTTTGGGTAATTTATGTCCAGATAAGCACATTTAGCGTCATTTTCAATGAACTTCTAAGACATTGAAAAAACAGTGGATGCGCGAAAAAAGGGCTGACTCAACTGGGTGTCTTAAGCCAGGCTTGTATGTCGGACGCTGAGAGTTCGCCGGTCTTGCGGTGAATGAGACGGCCGGCGGGGTCGAAAACCAGGGTAAACGGCAGATGTCCCGGATTACCAAAGGCGCTCATTAGGGAGATCCCCTCACTCTTACCTATCAGCGAAACGTAGTCGAGGCCAATCTCGTCTTCGAAGGGCCGAACCGCCTCAAGATCATCAATGGCGATGCCAATCACAGTAACGGTGCCGGCGTGAATCGCCTGAGTAGCAATCAAGAGCGGGATCTCTTTTCGGCAGGGCGCACACCAAGTGGCCCAGAAATTCAGGATCGTGATCCGTCCCGAGAGTGTTTCCGAAGAAAATGCCTCGCCATCAGTAGTGGGCAGGGAAAAATCGGGGAGGGTACTGAGCGTCGGAGCGGCCGGGTGCGAATGGAGAAATTTCTCAGCGCTAAGATAGCCCAGGGCGACCGCGAGACCGCCTGCGCCCAGCGCCATCAGCCATCGCCGCCGTGTCATCGGGCTATCGAATCTTCTCAAGCAGGGCCATGAAGTCCGATGCGCCAAGATAGCCGTACAGACGCTGCTCGCGTTGCTCAACGCCCTGTGAGTTCATGAAAAGCATGGCGGGTGGGCCAAACACCCCGAGGTGCTTCTTTATCGGTTTGGTGCCAGGGTCGTCAGGATCGGTCACGTCAATCTTTAAAAGGCGATAGTCCTTTAGCGCGTCTCGTACGGTCGGATCACTAAAGGTGGTTTTTTCCATACGCACGCAGTCTGTGCACCAGTCCGCATAAAACTTGATGAAGACTGGGCGATTGGCTTTTGCTGAGCGCTCGATTTCCGCATTCAGCGTCTCAAGGGTACCGACGCTTTCAAAAACGAGCGTTTCCGATGGTTGCTCGGCGCGGGTTTGCGTCCCCCAGCCCTGGATTGAAATGGGGGCAAGGATGTCGCGACCGCCACTGAAGCCCCCAATCATTGCCAGAACGCCCCAGATCAAAAGAACGGTTCCAACGCCCTTTGACAGCAGGGTCCATCCGGTCGGGCGGTCACCGACGTGTCGGGCGGCGCCAAGGTAAACACCGGTGATGATGAATAGCGCAGACCATAAAAGGAGTACCGGCACGGCGGGGACAGCCCCAAGGAGGTAAACCGCAACTCCGAGCAGCATCACGCCAAAGGACTGCTTTACCCGCTCCATCCAGACACCGCTCTTGGGAATCAGCCAGGTGGCTCCTGCCCCCGCCACGATCAGAATGACCCCCATACCAAGCGCCATCGCAGACATGAGCGCGCCACCCAGCCACGGATCACCTTTCAAGATGGCGATACTCAAAACAGAGATCAGCAGCGGCGATACACAGGCGCCGACGATAAGCGCAGAGATTGCGCCGAGAATAAATACCGCGCCAGCGGAGCCGCTCAGTCGTTGACTGCCCGTACTCAACCGGGACTGAAGAGCCGAGGGCATCTGGATTTCAAAGAGCCCGAACATCGAGAGCGCCATGACGGCCAGAATGACGGCAATAGTGCCGATAGCCCATATATTCTGGAAATAGGCCTGCAGTTGCTCACCGGTTGCGCCAGCGACGGCGCCGATCACCGCATAGGTCGCGATCGTCCCCAGCACATACACAGCCGCGAGCCAGGTGGACCGGCTGCGACTCGCACCCGCCTGACCGATGACGCCACCCAGCAGGATGGGAATCAACGGCAGCACGCAAGGCGTGAAACTCAGGAGTAATCCGGTTCCAAAGGCGGCAATCAGATAACCGATGAGCTCTTTTTGCGAAACGGGGGATTCGCCAGATGACGGTGGTGAGCCGTTCTCGGAAGGCATCGTGTCGGCGCTGGCGGGAGAGACCAGTTTTGAGAGCACAACGGGAAATGACTCTTTGGCTGGGGGATAGCAAATTCCTTTATCCGCGCAGCCTTGGTAGCTCACGACCATCTCGGCAAGCGTCGCGCCGGCCGATGCAGAAAACGGCAAATCAACCGTGAAGTCCGTCTCGTAAATCTCGACGTCGCCAAAATAAGGATCCTGTTTCATTCGTCCAGGTGGTGAGACCCAGTCGCCGAGCACACCACCGCTGGCCGCGATGACGTTCAGTTTGTCTCGGTACAGGTAATAGCCCGGCGCGACACGAAATCGGGCTTGTAGTCGGGTCGAGGAGACGGCCTCGATGTCGAATGAGAATGCTTGATCGGCGTCCAGAAACTCCGGTTCGCTCGATCCTGTGCCGAGCAACTGCTGAAGGTCCGCGACGCTGTTAATCGCCCCGCTTGCGACGGCGTTACTCGTCGGAAGGGCCAGAGAGATCTGATGCGCAATAGGTGCGTAACAAACCCCAATCGGCTCGTTACAGCCTTGACCCGTTGCTTTGAGCTCAAGGGTGCCGGAATCATCAGGGGTTCGGGAAAGCGCCAGCGTGATTCGCGCCGATCGCTCAAATATCTCAACGTCGCCGAAAAACTCATCCTTTTTTATTTTCCCTTTTGGCAGGTCGACCGCCGCTATGGCTACCCCTGCCGGCCCGGCTTCAAAAGCGAACTTGTCGAGATACATGTAATACCCCGGCGCGATAGTCCACTCGATGGCCACTCGATCGGCGGCAATGACCTCTGTGGCAAAGGCAAACGCCTGATCCGGCTCAAGAAGCTCGTCCGCGTTCTGGGCTTTCGCGGGTGTTGTCGCCTGAAACAACACAAGTGCGAGAAAACTGGCAACCCAAGGCCTGAAACACTGCCGGCGTGAAGACATGAAAGTTGTGAGCATTTAAAGATTTTTGATTGATCCAGCCGAGCGCCGGATCCTTCTGATAACCGTATGATTTTTCTGAGGGATCGCTCCGAGGCTATTTTCGCATGTTCTGATTAAAGGGGCCTTATCGGGCTTTGCGTCATTTTTTCGGACTTTCGTGACGTTAAGATAGGGCTTCATCCAGCAAAACCAACGGTCGCGGTTTCTCGCCCTAAATGCCTATATTCGCTTTCATCTTTCTGGTCGTTCCCATCCTCGAGATTTATCTCCTGATTAAGGCGGGAGGCCATTTTGGGGTGGACTGGACGATTGCGGCAGTTGTCGGCACCGCGGTTGTGGGTGCTGCGCTCGTTCGAAGGCAGGGCCTGGCGACGCTGGCCCAAGTCCGGCAGGCCCTCGGGCAGGGTCAGACGCCGGCGCTCGAGATTGCCGAGGGCTTGATCCTCTTAGTGGCGGGCGCGCTTTTGCTTACTCCGGGGTTTTTCACGGATGCGGTTGGCTTTTTATGCCTTGTTACGCCCCTGCGTCGATGGGTCGTCAGCTCCTGGTTCATGCGTTTTGTCGTCACGCCCAACGCCTCAGGCGGTGCGCGCGCCTCAGGGGTTGTAGAGGGCGAATTTCGCCGTCTTGACGATTAAATTTTGTCTTAAGACTTGACTTTAAGTTTTTAAGCCCTATTATTAGCACTCAAATAAGGCGAGTGCTAACTTTCGTTGCGCTCCCAATTTTCCTCCATTACTCAAAACTTTAGGAGATAAAGCAGATGAAAATTCGACCACTGCACGATCGCATTGTGGTGCGCCGACTCGATGAGGAGCGAACCAGCGCCGGCGGAATCGTGATTCCTGACTCGGCCACTGAAAAGCCGATGACCGGTGAGGTTCTCGCCGTAGGTAACGGCAAGCGTCAGGACAATGGCGAGCGCATCACCCCGGACGTCAAAGTTGGAGACAAGGTGATGTTCGGCAAATATTCCGGTACCGAGGTGAAGGTCGAAGGTGAGGAAGTCCTGGTGATGCGTGAGGACGACATCATGGGAATCATCGAAGGCTGATCTCAACTGTCATCAGACTGTTCGAATCGAAAACATTTTTAAAGGATAAAAATAATGTCAGCTAAAGAAGTGAAATTCGGCGAAGCCGCCCGTGCCGCCAAATTGCGCGGCGTGAACACGCTCGCGGATGCCGTGAAAGTGACGCTTGGCCCCAAAGGTCGTAACGTCGTGCTCGATAAGTCGTTCGGTGCGCCCACCATTACTAAGGACGGCGTTTCCGTGGCGAAGGAAATCCAGCTCAAAGACAAATTTGAGAACATGGGTGCCCAGATGGTGAAAGAAGTGGCGTCCAAGACCTCTGACGTTGCGGGAGACGGAACCACCACCGCAACCGTGCTCGCTCAAGCGATGCTTCGGGAAGGTATGAAGTCTGTCGCCGCCGGCATGAACCCGATGGATCTCAAGCGCGGTATCGATAAAGCCGTTGCGGCGGCCGTAGAAAAGCTGGCCGGCATTTCCAAGCCCTGCTCTGATCACAAAGAAATCGCCCAGGTGGGTACGGTTTCTGCCAACGCGGACGAGTCCGTTGGCGGCATCATCGCCGAGGCCATGGAGAAAGTGGGCAAAGAGGGCGTGATTACGGTTGAGGAAGGCAAGAGCCTGGAAAATGAGCTGGATGTCGTGGAAGGCATGCAGTTTGACCGTGGTTATCTGTCGCCCTACTTCATCAACAACCAGGAATCCATGCAGTCGGACCTCGAGAACCCGCTGATCCTGATTCACGACAAGAAGATCTCCAACATTCGCGACATGCTCCCGGTTCTGGAAGCCACCGCCAAAGCCGGTCGTCCGCTTCTGGTTATCGCGGAGGATATCGAGGGTGAAGCGCTCGCCACGCTCGTGGTGAACAACATCCGCGGTATCGTCAAGGTCTGTGCTGTAAAAGCGCCTGGCTTTGGCGATCGTCGCAAAGCCATGCTGCAGGACATTGCTATCCTGACCGGCGGTCAGGTGATCTCTGAGGAAGTGGGCATGAGTCTGGAAGCCGCTACCCTTGAAGATCTGGGTTCTGCCAAGCGCGTTCAGGTGAGCAAAGAAAACACCACCGTGATCGACGGCGCCGGTTCGGCCAGCGATATCGAGGCTCGGGTCAATCAGATTCGTGTGCAGATCGAGGAAGCCACCTCTGACTACGACAAAGAAAAGATGCAAGAGCGCGTCGCCAAGTTGGCGGGCGGTGTGGCGGTTATCAGAGTGGGTGCCGCGACTGAAGTCGAAATGAAAGAGAAGAAGGCCCGTGTGGAAGACGCGCTGCATGCCACCCGCGCAGCGGTGGAAGAAGGCGTGGTGCCCGGCGGTGGTGTCGCCCTGGTCCGTTGTATCGCTTCGGTCGCCGAGGTGAAAGGCGCGAACCACGACCAGGACATGGGCATCAAAATCGTCGAGCGCGCCATTCAGGAGCCGCTGCGTCAGATCGTTGCCAATGCTGGCGAAGAAGGCTCTGTGGTGCTGAACAACGTACTGAGCCAAGACGGGAACTACGGGTACAACGCCGGCTCCGGCGAGTATGGCGACATGATCGCCATGGGCATCCTGGATCCGACCAAGGTCACCCGCGTGGCCCTGCAGCATGCGGCGTCTATCGCCGGCATGATGATCACCACTGAAGCGATGGTGGCGGAAATTCCGGAAGACAAGCCGGCGGCTCCGATGGGCGGTGACATGGGCGGTATGGGCGGTATGGGCGGCATGATGTAAGTCGCCCATCCGGCTTTAAACAGCCTGATAAAAGCCCCGCTCTTGGCGGGGCTTTTTTTTGCGCCGGCTCGGCTGGCCAAACCCTTTCTGGCCGATAGAATCACCATAAACCACCCCTCCGGTACGGCGT
>RGTL01000131.1 GCA_010025385.1 Gammaproteobacteria bacterium
AAAACGCTTCGAAGCTCCTCGACCAAAAAGGTGGCGTCACCGCCCTTTCTAAACACCGCCGAGATGATGCGCGTAAGCGCCACGATCCACTGGAAGTGGTCCATGTTTTTGGAGTTGATAAAGATCTCAAACGGCCGGCGTTTTTCATACGGCGTTTGCGGATTCAGGACGATGTCATTAATGGTGACGTAAAGCGCATGATCAGAGAGCGGCGTCTTAATCTTGTAGGTGCTGCCGACCAACATCTCCGGCCGTTCGACCTTTTCATGCATCTGCACCACATTCGCTGGCAGGCCGTCGTTACCTGTCAGCAGTACCGCCGGCTCAGCGACGGGCGCTTCTTTCTTAGATTCGGTCGCTGCGGGCGAAACGACCTCGAAATCCGATATGGTTTTGGCAATCTTGATAGCCATGTTTTTCTGATTTCCTAAAACGATTGATTCTGTCGTGGGTCTGGTCGATCTTCGAAAGGCCTAAAACTTGCCGTAATAACCTTCCTTGAGTGCATCAAAGAGATTCGCCGCGGTGTGTATTTCGCCGTCGTACTCAATTTCTTCGTTGCCTTTTACTTCCACCACTTCACCGTCGGCCAGCGTGAAGCGATAAGTGGTATTGGCAAGATCTTCTTCTTTGACCAACACGCCCTGGAACACTTCAGGATTGAAACGAAACGTCGTGCAACCTTTGAGGCCTTTCTCGTAGGCGTACATATAGATGTCTTTGAAGTCCTCGAAAGGGAAGTCGGTCGGAACGTTTGCCGTTTTGGAGATGGACGAGTCGATCCATTTCTGGGCAGCCGCTTGCACGTCCACATGCTGGCGCGGCGTAATGTCGTCCGCGCTAATGAAGTAATCCGGCAGCGCGTTCGCCCCTTCCACGCCGGGCGCGGCATCGGGATTGACGAGCGCACGATAGGCCAGGAGCTCGTAAGACAGCACATCCACCTTCTCTTTTGTTTTGCGCCCTTCTCGAATGATGTTACGGCTATAAAGATGTGCGAAGGACGGCTCAATGCCGTTGCTTGCATTATTGGCCAGTGACAAACTGATCGTACCGGTCGGTGCAATCGAGGTGTGATGACTATAACGCGCGCCGTGTTCAGCAATTTGATCTGTCAGCGCCGAATCGAATTGCTGCATGTAGCGGCTGTATTTTGCAATCAGCACCGACCCGCGCACCCGATCCCCAACCTTGTAGCCATCCTTCGCCATCTCTGGGCGACGGGCCAGCATCTCTGCAGTCACCTCGAAGGTTTCCAGCATGATGGGTGCTGCCCCTTTTTCCTTGGCAAGCGCCAGGCCGGTTTCCCAGCCGACCTCCGCCATTTCTCGGGCCACGCGCTCCGTGAACTCCAGAGAGTCCGCCTCGCCGTACTTCATCTGAAGCATGGTCATTGCGGATCCGAGGCCCAAAAAGCCCATGCCGTGCCGGCGTTTATGGCGGATCTCGTTGCCCTGCTGCTCCAGCGGAAGTCCGTGTACTTCGACCACGTTATCCAGCATTCTTGAGAAGATCGCCACGACTTTTCGGAAGCGGTCCCAGTCAAAACGGGCCTCGTCGGTAAACGGTTCGTCAACGAAGCGCGTCAGGTTAATCGATCCCAAAAGACAGCTGCCATAAGGCGGTAACGGCTGCTCACCGCACGGGTTCGTGGCGCGAATATCCTCGCAGAACCAGTTGTTGTTCATCTCGTTAATTCGATCGATCAAGATGAATCCGGGCTCTGCATAGTCATACGTCGACGCCATGATCAGGTTCCAGAGTCGGCGCGCGGGTATGGATCGATAGATCTTGCAGGCGACCTGACCTATCTCATTTGTACGGTAACCATCGGTTACGGGCCAAGAGCGCCAGACCACGCGCGTGTCGTCTTCCGCCAGCTCCGCCTCGTTCGCGGGGAATACCAGTTCCCAGTCGCTGTCGTCCTTTACGGCCTGCATGAATTCGTCTGTGATCAGGCAGGACAAATTGAACTGCCGCAGTCGACCGTCCTCCCGCTTGGCGCGGATAAAGTCAGTGATGTCCGGGTGGGCAATATCGAAGGTTCCCATCTGGGCGCCGCGGCGACCACCAGCCGAAGATACGGTAAAGCACATGGCATCGTAGATATCCATGAAGGACAAGGGGCCGGACGTGTACGCGCCAGCGCCACTGACGAAAGCGCCCTTCGGTCGCAGCGTCGAAAATTCATAGCCTATGCCACAGCCGGCTTTAAGGGTAAGTCCGGCTTCGTGCGTACGACCCAGAATGCCGTTCATTGAGTCCGGAATTGTTCCCGACACGGTGCAGTTGATGGTGCTGGTTGCCGGCTTGTGCTCTTGGGCGCCAGCGTTGGACACAATGCGTCCTGCTGGGATCGCGCCGTTTCTGAGCGCCCACAAAAATGATTCGAACCACTCGCTTTGCTGTTCGGGCGCTTCGGTTTCGGCTAGCGCTTTGGCGATCCGATGGTAAGTCCCGTCAATATCGGTATCGAGGGCCTGACCGGATTTGGTTTTCAGGCGATATTTTTTGTCCCATATATCAACCGAGGCGCTCTGAAAAGAGATCTCTTCTGAAGGGCTGGCCTGATTTAGGTTGGTGGCTGTTTTCATTGATGTGTGTGGTCTGATGCGGTTTATTTATTTATCTTTTTTTGCCATAGCAATCCCTGGGACACGAGTCATCGTTGACCCAAAGATCCCTGAATTCCTACATCAATCCTTAGTTGGCCCCATGTTTTAAACGCCACTTATTTTTGGCGGGCCTAGCCGATAACACTACATGTTGTGGCGTGAGGGGGAGAATACGCCCTACATATAGGGAGGTCAAATTTTTTTGATGAGCTCGCTATGGTGCGGGAAAAACGAAGCTCGTCTACACGGTCAACTGTCGGTAGATACCGGCGACCTTGGTCGGCAACTGCCCGACGTCGTCTATGAGGGTGTAATTGACCGCACCGTACATGTGTGGCAAGTACTCTCGGGCCTGCTGATCGATCGTGATGCAAAACGGATGAATCCCTGATCGTTTGGCTTCGATCAACGCCTGCCGCGTATCCTCGATACCGTACTCGCCGCGGTAGCCGTCATAGTCATCGGGCTTCCCGTCAGAAAGTGTGATCAGTAACCGGGTCTTGGCGGCGACCTGATTCAGTTGTCGGGTAAGGTGGCGAATCGTGACACCCATTCGCGTGTAGTCCCGCGGTTCAATTCCCGCTATCCGCGCTTTGACTTCCTCAGAGTACGGCTCGGTTATTTCCTTTACCCGATAAAGTTCGCATCGCTTTCGTGTCATTCCGGAAAAGCCGTAAATCGCATAGCGGTCACCGAGAATCTCAAGCGCTTCGCATAGCAGGATAAGGCATTCACGTTCCGCGTCGTTGATCCAGCCTTTTGTGGAACCGCTGACATCCACCATAAAAATAACCGCGATGTCCCGCTCGCGCCGTTCCAGGCGAGAAAGAATATCGCTGCTCATTTCCTCGCCAGCAAACGCCTGGACCCGGGCCTCGATCAAGGCATCCAGATCGATATCATCACCCGAGTTTTGTCGCCGCAAGCGCTGCGATCGGTTGCGAAGGGCCTCGAAACTGCGGCGCAAAGACAGCACGGATCCTCGGTGTTTCTCGAGGGTTTCGGCGAAAAAGTCGCTTTTTCCAGCCGGCATGTCGTGCTCTTTTAGGTGGCACCAGTGCTTTCGGTAATGTCCTCGCCGAAAGTCCCACTCGTCGTAAAAAAGCACGTCGCTCGCCGGATCGGTGTTGCCCTGCGAAACGGTTTCCCGCGACTCCGCCTGAACCGAGGGGTCGTAGTGATCATCTGTTCCGGCGCCTGAGCGTGCCGATATCGATCCCGGGTCGAGATCAAGCGCCATGGATTGAAGGATCTCCTGGATCTCGTCAGGCGGTTCCAGAGACTCTCCGTTCGCGTTGATCAGAAACACTTGTTCCTTGTCGTCATCGCCCGGCGCTTTTGAGATCGTCATATCGTCCGGTAGGTCGTCGCTAACCGGATCGAGCTCAAGCCATTGAGCCAGAGCCTCCCGCAACTTTTTTTCTTGCTTTTCGATTCGTGCCTGAGTGGCTCTTTCTGCGCCCAGGAAGTCGATGGCGCCGGACCAGGGGGTCATCGCGGGAAGGGTCATGGGACTTTGGTAGGCGTGCTCGACCAGTTTGAGGGTGTCCTCCACCGAGGCGGCGGGGTCTTGCAGCGGCGCGATCCATTCACCCCATTTTTCGTCCTCCCGATGGGCATCATCCTTGAAGTCATCCATCTGACGGGCGAGCCCGGGAAACGTCCGTCGAATACAGGCATCCAAGCGCACCTGCTCGAGCCGTTCGAACCATCGCCGGGCTTTTTCCGGATCGTCGTAGGCATCCAGACGGCTGGAGAGGGTGGCATTGCCGGCAGATACCCTTCGAAAGGTCCCGAAGTAGGTCTGCGCCCAGAGTTGTGTCGCCAACAGCCTGTAGAGCGCCGCATTTTTTTCAGCGGACTCAAATCGGTCAATCATCTCGGGCAGAAAAACCGTTTTGGTGTCGGTGGATGCCTGAGCGGAGGGTTCTACGCGAAGGCTGCGCGACGATAGTCCGTTCAGGTAATACGTTAGGACCGCGCTGCGGCGGGCGTCCAGCGTAGCGGCGTGCTGTGCGGAAAGTTGGGATGCGACGAAGCGGTCGATCGCAGCGAGCGATTGGCTGCCCGGATACAGTCCTTGCCGATCGTATACATCCATGGCCTGCACCACCCAGCTCTCGACGTCCGCGAAGGCCATAGCCTTAAACGCGCGTGCCACATGGGTAACGAACTGAAATCCAAGCTCTGAATTGGTTCGTGCCACCACGTCCAGCCAGCGCAAGGCGAACTGTTGCTCTTTCGCACTGCAGGTAGCGAGCTCCGCGGCCGGCCGATGGGCAGTTCGACTCGACGACAGCACGGGATCCAGAAGCTGATTCAGGATCTTAAGGATGGCTTCTTCGCTCAGACGGGCACTAGGATCAGTCATGGTCGAGGGACTTTTTTATCGCGAGTCAGTATAGTCGGACGGCGTCTTTTTTCGGCCACGGCCACGACGGGTTGGGCAGCGCATCGCAACGCCTGCTATAAAGCGCGGCACAAGGGTTTGCCTCTCTTTCAAACAGATCGAATGGGACAGTGAGCATGATGCAGGATATCTTAGATTGGTTCGTGAGCCATCCCGCGCTGACGGGAATCATCCTGGTCACGTCTATCGTGCTGGCCGTGGCGTATGCGGTGCTGATCTTTTTTGCGATCGGCCGCATGAGTCCGGACTATTTTCTCCGGAAAGAAATCACGCCTGGCGGCTGGCGGGCGCGTCATCCCGCGTTACGGTTGCTGGGCCACCTTGTTAAAAATGTGTTGGGCGCCCTTTTGGTGCTGATGGGCGTAGCCATGCTGATTCTGCCCGGCCAGGGAATCCTGACGTTGCTGATCGGAATCAGTCTTATGGATTTTCCCGGCAAGCGCGCGCTTGAAGTCAAGATTGTTCGCACACCCGCCGTGCATCGAGCGATGGACAAGATTCGCGCGCGTGCGGGACAGCCGCCCC
>RGTL01000132.1 GCA_010025385.1 Gammaproteobacteria bacterium
CGGGATTTGGGGTGAGAGCGGGCGCCTTGTATGTGACAGGTTTATGGTTGGGAAACAATCTAGTGGGGCTGGCGGTTGTGAGTGGGTTAACGGCAACCATGCTCGCCGTGCCATCGATTCGCACGCTCTTGCTTTGGGCCTCGGTAGCGTATCTTTTTTACCTTGCGGTGCGAATTGCTCTGGCCGGATCACGAATCGCGTTCATTGAACGACGTGAGCCCCCCGGTATTGGGGGAGGGCTTATGCTCCAAGCGATCAATCCAAAATGTTACGCAGTGAACACCACTTTCTTCTCCGGCTTTGCTTTTTTCCCGGATAGCGTACTCCTTGAGATCGTAATCAAATTTGCCATCATTAACGTGATCTGGATTCCCATTCATTTTCTCTGGCTAGCGGCCGGTATCTCCATCCGCAAACTGCAGTTACCAAGTCGGATCCAACTCACGGTTAATATCTTTATGGCGCTTTCGATGTTGCTGGTGGTGGCGCTGGCGGCGCTTGCCCCCTCATAGAAGAAGTTATCCGTATCTTCTCAGCCGGTTGCGTCTCGTGCTCGTGGGTTGGCGCGTTAAAATACATGAAAAGACGCAAATGACCACCGAATCCCAGTTTCTGTTTACCGAGCTTTCTGGCACTGCATTGCTGGAAGCACCGCTATTGAATAAAGGCAGCGCGTTTACTCGCGAGGAGCGGGTGAGCTTTAATTTGATGGGACTGCTGCCACCGCGTTACGAAAGTATCGACGAGCAGATGGAGCGCGCCTACCTACAGTACTCGAGTTATCAGCTGCCGATCAACAAGCACATTTATTTGCGGGGCATTCAGGACTCTAATGAGACGCTGTTCTATGCGTTGGTCTCCAAACATATAAATGAGATGATGCCGATCATTTATACCCCGACCGTGGGTGATGCGTGTGAACGCTTTTCGGATATCTACAGAAACTCCCGAGGATTATTTATTTCGTGGGAAGAGCGGGATCATATTGATGACATTCTCCGAAATGCCACTAAAGAACGCGTAAAGATCATCGTCGTTACGGACGGCGAGCGGATCTTAGGCCTTGGGGATCAGGGCATCGGTGGGATGGGAATTCCTATCGGAAAGCTAGCGCTTTATACCGCCTGTGGAGGGATAAACCCGGCCCATACCTTGCCGGTAATGCTCGATGTAGGTACCAATAATGAGCAGCTACTCGATGATCCTATCTACATGGGGGCTCGACATCGACGCATCAGCGAGGAGGAATACGCCGCGTTTCTCGACCTCTTTATGCAGGCAGCAAAACGCTGCTGGCCAGGCGTGCTGGTGCAGTTCGAAGACTTCGCCCAACGCCACGCCAAGCAACTTCTGGATCGGTATGTAGATGAGTACTGCTGTTTTAACGACGACATTCAGGGAACCGCCGCCGTGACTTTAGGTACGATTCTGGCCGCCTGTCGGGTCACTGATTCGCCGCTTCGTGATCATCGGGTTGTCGTTGCGGGAGCAGGGTCAGCGGGTTGTGGTATCGCAGAGATGATGATCAGTCAGATGGTTAAAGAGGGACTGACTGAGGAGGAGGCGCGGTGTCGGCTCTTTATGGTGGATCGTGATGGGCTTGTCACGGAGGGCATGAACGGGCTGTATGATTTTCAGTCGCGTCTTGCTCAGAAAACCGCAGCGCTTGAGGGGTGGAGTATTGATGGCAATTGGCCGACCCTGCTTGAGGTAATTGGCCTCGCGAAGCCGACGATACTGATTGGCGTTTCCGGGCAGCCGCGGCTTTTTTCTGAGGAGGTGGTTCGAGCCATGGCAGCTAACACCCGGCGCCCTATTATTTTTCCCCTCAGCAATCCGCTCAGCCGGGTCGAGGCTATCCCGCAGCAGGTTATTGAATGGACTGAAGGCCGGGCCATCGTGGCGACGGGAAGTCCCTTTCCTGCCGCGCAGTACGATGGAGAGGAATTTCCGATCGCACAGTGCAACAACAGCTATATCTTTCCGGGAGTGGGTCTGGGGGTGCTGGCCTGTGCGGCACGACGCGTCACCAATGAGATGCTTATGGCGAGCAGCGAGATGCTTGCTGAGGCTTCGCCGTGGGCGAGTGGAGATACCCGGAGCTTGCTGCCGCCTCTTGAGCAGGCGACCGACTTGAGTCGCTCGATCGCATTCGCGGTGGCAAAGGTTGCGCAGGCGCAGGGCCACGCATCCGAGATCTCCGATGATCTGCTTTTATCGCGTGTTAACGGCTTGTTCTGGGTGCCCGAATACCGCCAATACAAACGGGTGAACTTATAGTCAGGCGATCATCGTGAATGCGCTCCCGACGCTATGCCTCGAGCAGGCTTTGAATCAGGCCGCAGCGGAGTACGTCCTGATTTGGCACTCCAGCCAGTTTGCATAGGCTTTCCAGGCGGACGGAGTATTCGTTCTGGTGGCCTGTTGTCTCTGCGGAACAAGTTCTGGCAGGGCGTAGATAAGCCCGAGCGCCTGTTGTGGCGTCAGCGCATTTGGGTTCAGGTTATCCAAGACGGCAGGCTTACAGAGAAAATCGTGAGCGATGCGTTCCTCCATCCAAACGGCGTAGTCACGCCAATCGGGTTCTGCGGTTGGTCGCTGCTGGAGAGAGTCCATCAGTAGGGTGTTCATTTTGTCGCGTGCAGATGGATGGCTGGTCATGTTGCGGCCTTTCGTTATGAATGAGAGCGCAAATTATTCGAGGCCTTAAGGCCTTGGCGGTAATCACCCACCGCCAGTTGCTAATCAATCAGAGTAAGCTTGATCAAAGCGATTTAAAGCACTGCACCTCGTTGTTTGAAATCCGCTGGCCGCCGTTCCAGCCGAGCACGAGGCCGCCGAGTTTGAGCAGGCCGCTTTGTCGCTCCAGAGCCATAACTAAAAGCCCCTTGATCGGGAACGCAAGTGAGTCAGAAAGCCAAACGATGTGCTGCTCATCCTTAAAATAGATAGCTACCGCAGGGTTGTTTCCATGCTGCACGGTATTTTCTTCAAGATTGATCCGTATGATGGCTTGGTTTTCGCCGTTCTCGCTGCAGGTCAGTACCATCTCCTCTGCCATGCCGATTACGGGGAGCGCCAAACAAAAGAAGAAAAAGACAAATGGCTTCATATCGAAAAGTCCCGGTGAGAGTCTGGAATGAGCAAGCGCTTAAGAGTTTCACTCAGAGTGAAGATCGGACAAAAAGGGTAATCAGAGGATTGGAGCCGATCTGGCGGCTGCGATGTCCATGTACGCTCGGATCAAACACGGCGTCTTTCGGCAGATGGTCTGCAGAAAGAAAATGCTGTCCCGGCTTAAAGGTGCGAGAGCGGCCATCTTGCAGCGAGATTTCCATCTCACCGGAGAGGATGAAAACGAACTGCGTAATATCGGTACAGTGAAAATTGCTCGCAAACCCGACCGGGCTCTGACGAACCTGAAATCCGTCAGAGGCTTGCAAGGCAGATAGCTGCACCGTAGACGTACCCTCTGAAAGGGCGATAGGCTCCTCGCGAAACTGTGATCGGCCGTTATCATCGGTATATAAGATCACTTGGGTAAATGTGTTCATGAAAAGACTCGTTGGGCTGGCGTTTTTAAGCTATTTTAGTGTGAGTCCTTTAAGACGCAGGACGGGGCGTGGCGATGAGATTAGCCCTGAGATTAAACGCAACGCGTGAGATCGATTTTTATGAGAAGAAAAGGCTTATTGAAATGGACGCTGGCGGCGTTATTAATATCCTCAGCGCATAGCGCTAAGGCGTTGAATGCGACTCGGTGTGTTTTTCTTGCCAAGGCGTACGAGTTTCATCTTCAGGATCCCGCGACCCTCAGTCAATCGCAGGCCTTCGACGCTGCTTTTTTCTTGGGCTACGTGGCAGGCTTTGTCGGTGCTGAACGGTCTTTTACCTTACCGCGTGAGAGTACGCTTGCCGACTGGGCGGATATCGTAGGCCGCTTTGCGAAAACGCATCCGGAGCTTCATGATCGATCGAGAGCGGAGTGTGTCTTCAAGGCGCTAACAGAAGCGTTTCAACAGGCATGAATCTTTTTTTATTTGCTTATGCCTGGATGGGCTTAAAGGTGTAGGGTCTTGATCGCCATGACCGAATCGCTGCAAAAAGATCAAAAGATGCCCTTGGTGCTGGTGCAGGGCGCAAGCCGCGGCATTGGCTTAGCTTTTGTCAGAACGCTCATCAAGCGTGATCCGCAATCGCGTGTTATTGCGACTTGTCGTGCGCCTGATTCATCAGATGAATTACAGAGTCTTGCTGCGTCCTATCCGGAGCGTGTCGTCATAAAGCGCCTAGACGTGACAGAGGTCGATTCCATCGCGCTCACCTCGGAGTATGTGCAACAGCATGAGGGCGCGCTTGATGTACTGATCAACTCCGCCGGCATACTGCATGATGCCGACGGGCTTTCTCCGGAGAAGAGATTGCAGGATGTTTCTGCCGAAAAACTGGAGAAATATTTCTGGGTCAATTCGATCGGACCTTTACTGGTCGCTAAGTACTTTGCGCCACTGATGAAAAAGCGGAAGCGCGCGGTTATTGCGAATCTTTCGGCTCGCGTTGGGAGTATCGGAGACAACCGTCTCGGGGGTTGGTACGGCTACCGGGCCAGTAAGTCGGCCCAGAACATGTTTACTCGAACGCTCTCTATTGAAATGGCCAGAACGCACCCTGAGATGATCTGTGTTGGGCTTCATCCTGGTACAGTGGCCACAGGTCTTTCTCAGCGTTTTTCAAGCCGTATCAACCCAGAGCAGATTTTTTCGCCAGCGCTGGCTGCAGAACAATTGCTGGCGGTCATTGACGGGTTAACGCCGTCTGATTCGGGCAAGGTATTTGCATATGACGGAAGCGTCGTACCATGGTGATCAGCGAAGGTAGCTTAATCGTTGTCGACGCGCGACTAGACTGCGCCTGTTTTGGCGCTCGAGTGGTCAACAAGCCCATGCGAAGGTCTGCCAATCCGTGAACGCTGGATTTCTAAGGCGCGGTGACAGGGTGATGCTCCAAGGGGAGGAGGTCCCCTTCGTCGTCTTCTCAGTGGGCGAAGGCGAGATAGGCGTATTCCCCTTCTATCCCGTCGAAGATGTAGACGACAAGAAATGGAATGAAAGCGAAATGGATTGGGAGGTGGTTGGCCAAAAGCCCCTTCCCCTGAGTGAGTGGTACAACCCCGCGGCGCGCTTTGATAATGACGAAGCAGTCGTGAAATATGGCGTTGCCTTTCGACAGTTTGTATCCGTCGAAAAAGTAGTCGAGGTGACTCAAAGGCTGGGTGACTGGACGCCACAGATTGGCGATTGGGTGCTGGTGGATGATAACGATCGCGGCATTC
>RGTL01000133.1 GCA_010025385.1 Gammaproteobacteria bacterium
GTCCTACGGCGGCAAGACCAGTTCGCCCGGGCGGCTCAGAGCCGGGCGGCCTGAGAAACTAGACAAAAAAAACCGCGGCTTCTGACCGCGGTTTTTTTTGGGCGATGCCCTACTTCCTCTTTTTATTCTCTTTTTCCTCTTTGGGATTCCTATCTTTGATACGGTTAGCTAGACGAGGCGACTTTGAAGCCCAAGTCACATAGCGACTTGCCTTTTGCGTTCATCTTTGCCGGCCCGCCGGGCGCGTAGTCGTCGGATGTAAACACGACAATCCCATCAGGGTCGAACGCGCATATCGGCCCCTCGATAAGTTCGGGATGGTCATACATCAGATCGTCATAAAGCGGGACGAAAACTTGTGCTTTCACGTTTCTCTCTCCTGGCCCAAAACACCAAACGAACCTGCTAACGGTGAAAATATTAGCGGTGGACAAGGGTCAATCCTCGACAAACCTGTGGTAAAACAATGGCATTTTCAGGCGTTGGGTCCCCAAAAGACTCGTTTTTAAGTATTTCGCCGCTACCGGCCACTATCACAGACACAGAGGGTTTTGCGAGTGCCTACCGTCATTGCCATCGTCGAAGATGATCCTGACCAGCGGGAGAACTACAGCGACGTGCTTAAGTCGCACGGCTACGAGGTGCGCACCTACGCGGATCGACCTAGTGCTGAGGCGGGGTTCGCTCGGGAATTGCCGAACCTCGCGCTGCTGGACATCATGCTTGGCGAGGATATGGATGGCGGGTTCGACCTGTGCATGCAGCTTCGCAATATGAGTCCCACACTCCCTATCATCTTTCTGACGGCTCGCGACAGCGATGCCGATCGGATCTCTTCCCAACGTATGACGGCCTGGGATTACATCACCAAGCCGGTAAGCCTGGAGTTCCTGGTCGCTCGAGTACACGCCCTCCTGAAGATCTCCGACCAGCTCCAAAGTGCCCCCACTGCATCGACTACCGTGTCTGTCGGTGCGCTTGAGCTCAATGAGGACAGCATGCTGGTTCGTTGGAAAGGACAGTCCGTTAGCCTGACTCTGACCGAGTTTTGGATTATAGAGTCGCTCACGCGCAATCCCGGACACGTCCGTACGTATGACGCGCTAAGCGACGTCACCCGCCAGGGTCTGGTTGAAAGAAACACGATCAACGGCTATATCCGCCGCATCCGAAACAAATTCCGCGAATTGGATGAGAGTTTTGATCGTATCCAGACGGTCCATGGCACCGGGTACAAGTGGGAACAAGGTAGCGCGTGAACGCCTCAGTGGACCGAGCGTCCGCCCAAAACAACAGACAGGCGACCGCGTCGCGCACGTCTCGGCCGGTGCGGCGTGGACTCAAGATCCGCACCAAGCTGCTGTTGCTTGTTTCTTTCCTCCTCGTAATTCCCTGGATGGGCTATGAGTCTGTTCGGGAAATGGAAAAGTTCCTGCTGGAAGGTCAGGAGCAGGCCCTGGAGCTCACCACCCAAGGTATTTCAAGCATCCTGGGCAATCGAAGTGATCTTTTTGATCCCGGCGTAGGCGTCCCGGAGCTGGTCGGAAGCTCTACAGGGAATCCTCTAAAGACGCTGGAAGAACCGCTCGCCATTGATGCGCCGGCCGGCGTCTGGGCCCAGGCAATCGGTGAACTCTCGAGCTTCACGGGTGTTGGTCTTTATGAGTGCGGCGCTGATTACCGCCCTGACCTGCTCGCGGTTCGCCATGCGATGGCGCTCAATGCAGATATGCTTTTCGCGTATTTCGAGATCGACGACGATCGGGTTGTACTTCGGGATCCTGGCCTACTCTCCCTGGACTCAAACGATCAGATCCGCCTTACCATTCAGCGAGGTTCAGGGGAGGTATCCCGCTATTTGCTGACGACTCAGGAGCCCGGACGGATCAGCGTCTATCTAATGAAACCGAATTGGCGGGAGGTGGTTAATGGGGAGGCGCTGCGGGATATCGTAGGCACGCTGGAGCCTGGAGAAGGCGGTTACGCGGTCAAAATCCGAATTCCTAGAGAATTTCTGGGAACCGGAGCGCGACTAAAATTTGAGGTAGTTGATGTTGATGACGAAGCCTCGCGAGCGATTCGCCAGATTATCAGTACCGAGCCCGATCCCTTTCGTTTCGAGTTTGGCAGTGTGCGTCTCGCGACTCCCGAACTCGCAAAACTGATTCAACCGCTTTATGTGGCGGAAGCGAACATCACCGTCTGGGACGCCTTTTTCAGGGTCCGCGCCCAAGTGGGTTCGGTATTTCCACCCGTTCGAGAAGCGTTCGGTCGAGCGCCGCAAAAGCGGTCGTTTCTCACGCAGATCGAAGACCGGTTTTTGGAATTTTTTGAATGGATATTGCGCAGTCCGCAGCGGGGCGTGAAGGATATGCCAGTCGATTCCTCGCGGGAGGACCGTCGCCTGCTGAGTCGGGTTATTGCAGAGGGGAATTCGATCACCGAGCGGCGGCGCTATGGAGAGGCCAAGCTGATTGTCACCGCATCGCCAATCTGGGCGGCGGGGAACATGGAGGGCGCGGTTTTGGTCAAGCAAAGCGCTAATAAGCTGCTGTCTCTCCAGTATCGCACCCTACAGCGATTCACACTGCTCTTTCTAGGCGTCTTCATTTTCCTGGGTATCGCGATTCTGGTTTTCGCTACCCGCCTCACCTATAGGGTCGGCAAACTGCAACGCGAAACCGAACAGGCGGCGACCCCCGAGGGGCGCCTGCTGAAGAATCGTATCCGCGCAGGCTCGCGATCAAGTGACGAACTCGGGAGTCTCACCCGAAGTATCTCTGCGCTTCTGCAGAACCTAGGCCAGTACACCCAATACTTGGAAAAACTCCCTGATACGCTTGCGCACGAACTACACAACCCGCTGAACGTGGTGAATTCATCCCTAGAGAATCTTCAATACAATCACGCTGAACTGTCAGAGGATAAACATCTTCAACGCGCGCGCAACGGTGTCGGACGATTACGGTCCATCATCACCAGTCTGACTGAGGCGGCGAGCCTGAAAGAGGCCCTGACCCGAGAGCAAGTGCAGTCTGAGACATTTGATCTTGCCTTACTGGTCCGAAATTGCGTGGAGGGCTATCAGGCAGCTCATCCCGGCTATCGTATCGTTCCAAACTTCTCAGAGGCGCCTGTCCTGATCCTTGGGGTACCGGATCGCATCGCCCAGATGCTGGATAAGTTAATCGACAACGCCATCCAGTTTGGATCTGAGAACGGCCTGATCATTGTGAACCTGCGACGAGATGCGGAATTTATCGAGTTGTCGGTTCTTAATGACGGACCCAGCCTGCCCGATGACATTGCGGACCGACTTTTTGACCCGATGGTCTCGAGTACCAAAGATGCCCGGAAGACGCACCTCGGGTTGGGGTTATACATCGTTCGGCTCGTCGCCGAATCCCACCGCGGGACCGTTCGTGCCGAAAATCGACGGGGTTCCCGAGGTGTAGAAGTTACCGTCGCCTTGCCCGTTGAGATTCGACGACGCGGATAGTCGCGCCTCTTCTAGGGGAGTTGATCGATGATGTCGGCGATCTCGGGCTTGCCTTTGATGATCTCTTCTTTGGACAGGCCCTGGAGTTCGTGCGGGAAGACTAGCCATTGATCGGTCTGATGAATAAAAAAGTCCGGAACTCGTCCGGTCTTACTCTTGCTCGGTTTGTACCAGCACGTGGCCACCCGGATATCCGCTGGCAAATTCTTCCGGCATCGGGACTTTAGTTCTTCGATTACCGCCTCGATACTCTTTCCAGAGTCAAGCACGTCATCCACAATCAACAATCGATCCTCAGCGTCTAACTTCCTGACAAGATAGCCGAGCCCATGCACCTGCACGGAATCATCGGTGGTCTCTATCCCCCGATAATAGGAGGTACGAATAGCCACGTGGTCCGTCGCTATACCCGCGTACTCAAGCATTTCCTGGACCGCAATTCCTACCGGCGTTCCGCCCCGCCAAATTCCAACAATAAAGTCAGGCCGAAAGTCACTTTCGATAATGCGCTTGGCCAACAGGAACGAGTCCCTTAGTAACTCGCTCGCAGAAATAAACGTTTTTTCGCTCATCGGCACCAGGGAACTTACTTGTCTTTTGCTTGAAGGTCTTGATCGGTCAACGCCGGCTTCTTCTCGACCGGCGCTGGCGCTTGAGATCCAGATTCTACTGACACCTCAGAATCTGCGCCCTGTCCGTCAGCACCATCCAACGGCGTAGCGACCGTTGCGCCGTTTTCGGGGCTGGAACCGGCGCCCTCCCCTTCCAAAATAATGATGGCCGTGGATTCGCTGCCGGCGGTTGAGGGCTCGGTTGAGGCGCTACCCGACCCTGACCCCTCCTCCGTCGCCAGAGCCTTATCTTGAGCGCTCTGGGTCTCGGTGCCCTCTTCTTTAGGCGCCTCGCTTTCCGGCTCAGGCACCGCCGGCTTGGCGGCCGTATCCTCGAGCACATCGGCCCTTTCCTCGTGAGCGGCCTCTGTGGGCGCTGCCGGCACAATCCAGCCGGGATCCGAGACAGCAACTTCGACCGGCGTGAAGTAGACGGTTTGTGTTGGCAACGGCTTCGCTGGGAATCGCTTTCTGAATTGCGCAACCCCTACGCGGGAAATACCATACGTAAAGAACACGCTGCACTTGTCACAGGTGGGGCCAGTAAAGGCTGCTCGCTGCTCTCCATTTATCCAAAGATTGAAGGCGCCCGCCTTTGTACTCCACTGTACGTTCACGATGACATCTAGCCATTCCCCTCTAAGCGCTCCCGCTTCGACCAAAGAAAAGTACTCCTCATCCCCGTCGATTCGCCGCCCGAGCCAAAGCACCCCAGTGCTACCAATTTCGAGCGCCCAGGGGACATCCTGAGCACGATGATCAACGAATTCAGCGAGCCGATTCTTGGCTGGATAGGTACTTTCGAAATCCTCCGGAAGATACACCTGAAATCGCAACCATTGACCCACCCCTGACCTTGACTGAGTCGGGATAGGCTCTGAGAGAGCGGCCCTCTCAGCGCCGTCTCTGCAATCGTCGTAAGGCGGTCTCGCACTGCAATCGCCCGTCCTTAGCTCAAACTTTTGGACCCTGGGTGTGGGGGCCAGTCCCGTAGGATCTTCAACAGTGCTAATAGCCCAGCTCGGGTCCGACAAAAACGGAAGAAAAGCCCCGTCCGCTTGAACTGACCCACCCACCGCAATCCCGAACGTCGCTGCGCTTAAAACGGCAACTCGTTTTAAGGATGTCGTTAGGCGCTGTAAGCGAAGGGATTTCAAGATCAGACGTTCTCGAGGTGGTGCCCGGGGCCGGACTCGAACCGGCACGGC
>RGTL01000134.1 GCA_010025385.1 Gammaproteobacteria bacterium
CGATGGCAAAAAAGTCGAGAACGTAACTAATTTCCTTAAGACATGCAGTTCCATCTCAACGGATTTAATCCGGGCGATCCACGGTTCTCGGACCCTCGGGACGCCCGCGTCGCGCCGCCAGTAAGCCGGACGCTTCCGGCGACCTGCGACGTGATGATCGTCGGCTGCGGGCCGGCGGGCTTAAATCTCGCCGCTCAGCTCAGCCAGTTTGGCGACATTCACACCTGTATTGCTGACGCCAAGTCAGACCGCCTGCTGATTGGGCAAGCCGACGGCATTGCCTGTCGCACCGTGGAGATGTTTCAGGCGTACGGTTTTGCCAGCGAGTTGATCCAGGAGGCCTATCAGGTGAATGAGGTGGGGTTCTGGAAGCCAGACCCCAACAACCCGGCGCATATCACAAGAAGCAGCAAGATTGAGGATGTGGAAGAGGATCTTTCTGAGATGCCACATCTGATTCTCAATCAAGCCAGAGTGCATGATTATTTTCTCGATGTGATGAAACGCGGTCCGGGCAAGGTGGAGCCGGTTTATTCGCGTCGGCTGGTGAATGTCGCGGTGGATCAGTCTGACTCTGAATATCCGGTAAAGCTCAGTTTCATCTCTGTGGATGACCTTGGGAAGCAAACGCACCATGAGGTGCGTTGTAAATATGCGGTCGGGTGTGATGGCTCGCGCAGTCAGATGAGACAGAGTATCGGCCAGCAGCTTGTGGGCGATGCCCTGAATCAGGCCTGGGGCGTGATGGATGTATTGCTGGTAACAGACTTTCCCGACATTCGCTTAAAGGCCGTTATTCAATCGGCGAGTGAAGGCAATATTCTGATTATTCCGCGTGAGGGTGGATATATGGTTCGGCTCTATATTGAGCTGGATCAACTGAAAGAAAACCAGCGGGTCGATCGAGCGCATATGACCCCCGAGATCCTGATCGACGCGGCCCGCCGGATCATGGCGCCGTATACATTGGATGTTAAGGAAGTACCCTGGTGGAGCGTCTACGAAATAGGCCAGCGCCTGACCACTTCTTTTGATGACCGCGCTGACGGATATGCTCCGAGGGTATTTCTGGCGGGAGATGCCTGTCATACCCATAGCCCGAAAGCCGGCCAGGGCATGAACACGTCTTTAGCAGACACCTGGAATCTTGGCTGGAAGATGGCTCATGTGCTTCGGGGTACAGCCGACGAATCGTTGCTGGCCACATATGCCGATGAGCGCCGCGCGGTAGCGGAGGATCTGATTAACTTCGACCGTGAGTTCGCGCGCATGATTAGCGCAAAGCCGCGCTCAAAAGAAAACCCAGATGGTGTTGATCCGGCAGAGTTTCAAAAGTACTTCCAGCTTTTTGGGCAATTCACCGCAGGGGTTGCCATTCAGTATCGATCATCGATGCTGGTGGGTCCTGATACCCATCAGTCGCTCGCAGCCGGGCAGGTGATCGGAAAGCGTTTTCACTCTGCGCCGGTGATTCGACACGGTGACGCCAAGCCGGTTCAGCTGGGCCATTGCATGACGGCCAACGGGGCGTGGCGGATTTTTGCTTTCGCGGGCCGTGCGATTCCCATGAGCAGGGACTGTGGTGTAAGGGCGCTCGCCGAGTTTCTTTCGAGCGACTCAAGATCTCCCGTTAGGCGCTTTACACCGGAAGGAGCTGATATCGACTCTGTAATGGATTGCCGTGCGGTATTTCAGACGCACCATCACGAGATCGAACGCTCAACGCTGCATGCCTTTTTTAAGCCAGCAAAAGGGCGATACGGTCTCGAAGATTTTGAGAAGGTGTTTTGTGTGGACCATCGATCGGGCAAACATGTCTACGACATGCGCGGCATTGATAAAGAGCGCGGGTGCATCATTGTTGTCCGGCCCGATCAGTATGTAGCGTCCGTTTTGCCCTTGGATGATTACGATGGGCTTTCAAACTTTTTCGATGGAGTGCTAAAGCCTTTAAGCGGCGCAAGCTAGCGCACACATCGAAAACCGATGTAAACCACCGCCATGTCTCGCGGTTTTCGAGCGACATAATCCGCCTGCATTTGTCGGGCTCCATACCACCAGCTCCCGCCGCGAGTGCCTTTGGTTTCGGCATCGTCGATCTCAACCCATTCCCAGACATTGGCACCCATGTCGTAAAGGCCATTGACACCCGCGGCGGTCGTCGCAGTCGGGGTGTGACCGGCGCCGTGATCCAAGAGATGGGCGACGGACAACGTGGGATGATCGCCGCATGCGTTGAGGCAGTTAGCGCCGGTCGGGGATTCTCCGGTGGGGAAGGGGTATGTTTTCCCTCTCTCAAATGGCGCGGTGGGTGAGAGGCGTTGTTCGGTGTAAGCGGCGGATACCCATTCACTCTCGGTAGGCAGTCGCTTCCCGGCCCAGCGACAGTAGGCGCTTGCTTCATCAAACGTGACATGAACCGCAGGCTCATCATCGCGGGCGGGCAGACCGTAGGGGTTTCGCCAGGTCCATCCTAATTTTTTCGTCCAGCCGGCTTCAAAAACAAGCCCGCCGCCGCCGCGTTCGGCTTCGGTGACAAAGCCGGTTTCGTCGCTGAATTTTTTAAAGGCGCCAATGGTGACTTCAGTTTTATCGATTGCAAAGCTTGGCAGGGTGACCATATCGGGGGCCTCGGCGTTTACGGCACCCATCGGGAGAACAAGGCCCGCCATGAGCCAAAGAAAAAGAGATCTGTAAGAGCCGTGAAGCGGCATCGGCGTATTTGATCGCATGGTGTTATAACTAGTACCGATAAACTGTGGACAGTAACCATACCGAATTTTCGAACTTAATATGTCGACAATCGATAATGCCGCCCGTATTCGCTGTGAAAACGATGTTTCGCTCAGCGAGGCGATATTGCGCCGGCCGGAGGTTATAAAACTACGCGAACAGATTGAAAACCAGGAAAAAAAGCACAAAGGCCCCGGGGTACGACGCCAGCTCTTAAGCACGTCTGTGCGACTCAGCCGATCGATGTCACGCCCACTGCATGACATGGCCGATCACTGTAAAGAACGCCTGGGGATTCAGAGTCCCTTTGAGCTTTACGTCTATCCCTCCCCGAGTTTCAACGCCGCCTGTTTCAAGCCGGAAGAGGGCCGGGTATATCTGATGTTTTCGTCGTCATTGCTCGAGGCGTTTTCAGAGAATGAGTTGCTCTTCGTTGTAGGACATGAGCTTGGCCATCATGTGTATCGTCATCATGAGATCCCCATCGGCTATATCCTTGGCGGTGATGCCCGACCCTCGCCGTCCTTAGCGCTCGAGCTCTTCACCTGGTCGCGCTATGCCGAAGTGTCGGCAGATCGTGCCGGCGCGTTCTGTGCGGATGATTTGCCAAGCGTTGCGCGCGCGCTATTTAAATTGGCGTCGGGACTTGCTGATGATCGGGTTGTGCAGTTCAATCTCGAGGAATTTCTCTCGCAGGTAGATGCCATGCTGGCGTTTGGTGAGCAGCCAGGACAGGGCGCGCCGATACAGGACTGGTTTTTGACGCATCCGTTCAGCCCTTTGCGGGTAAAGGCGCTGACTGTTTTTGATCAGTCTGAGCTCATTTGTGCTGGCGGAATGTCGAAAGACCAGCTTGAAGAATCCGTGCGCAAAATCATGGGGGTGATGGAGCCCGATTACCTCAAGGGTAAGACAGAATCAGCACGGGTGATGCGTAACCTCTTTATCGCAGCGGCGGTTTCGATTGCTAATGCGTTTGAGGGAATCAGCGAGCAGGAAAAAGCGGCGCTGTCTGAATTTTTCGAGGACGGTTTCTTAATCGAAAAGCTCGATCCGGATCAGCTTTTGGCGCTACTCCCACAAAGGCTTGATAGCGCCGTAGAAAAAACCAGCATGTCGCAGCGTATGCAGGTACTGCGTGATATTTGCGTCGTGGCTCGGGCAGAAACTCCGGTCTCCGGGATCGAGCGAAACCTTCTTGATGACATCGCAGACAAACTCGAGCTGCCTGTCGACTTTGTGACCCAATGCCTGAGCGCTCCGATTGAGCTCGATTAGGTAATGAGTGTGTTAATCCACCGCAAGCAGCGTTTTCTCTCATGAGTCGAGGACAATGGCCTAACCGGTTTATTTTTATCCTCGCCGCTGTGGGCTCGGCCGCCGGGATTGGTAACTTGTGGCGGTTTCCCTACCTGGCGTATGAATACGGTGGAGGGGCGTTTGTATTGGCGGTAATTGTGGCTAATCTTCTTATCGGGATTCCTTTGTTAGCGGCAGAAGTGGGCCTGGGTCAGATGCAGCAAAAGGCCGCGCCAGACGCATGGAAGCAGATGAAGAGCGGCCTTAAATATCTTGGCTGGTTCACCGTCACCATCGGATTTTTTGTGTTGGCATACTACATGGCGGTGCTGGCTTGGGGCGTCGCCTATCTTGGTGCCTCTTTTACTGTGGCCTGGGGCGATGACCCTAGCGGATTCTTCTTCAATCGAATCCTTAATCTTTCCAGTGGGCCCGACGCGTTAGGGGGTGTCTCTTGGCCGGTGCTGGCGGGAATGGTAGCGATCTGGACCTTTTTGTATTTCAGCGTCTGGAAAGGCGTGGAGAGCGTCAGCAAAGTCATTCTTTGGACCGCGACTCTGCCATTTGTGATCTTGGCGATGCTGATTGTACGGGCGGTATCTTTAGAAGGCGCCGCAGATGGCTTGCGTCTTTTCTTTATTCCCCAGTGGTCAGCGCTTTTGAATCCAAAACTTTGGATGGCCGCGTTCTCTCAGGTGTTTTTTAGTCTGTCGCTCGCGGGCGGCCTGATGATTGCCTACGGAAGCTTTAAAGAGCGTGGCTCGGAAATCACGAAGAGTATCGTCTGGGTGGCGGTGGGCAATTTCAGCGTGAGCATCATGTCGGGGGTCGTGGTCTTTGGCACCCTCGGGTACATGGCGTTGGAGCAGGGCGTCGCGATATCCGAGGTGGTGCAGGGCGGTCCCTCTCTCGCCTTCGTGACCTTCCCGATGGCGATAACGCTTATGCCCGCATGGAATGAACTCATTGCGGTCGTCTTTTTCGTGATGCTACTGACGCTCGGGATCGATAGCGCGTTCTCTATTTTTGAGGCCTTCGCGACGGCCTTCAAAGATCGCTTTCCGAATGTGTCCGTAAAGAAAATTACGCTCATCATCGCGACCCCCTGTATCGTATTAAGCCTGCTTTTTACCTCTGGCGCTGGACTTTATTACCTCGATATTGCCGATCATTTCCTCGTGAATTACGGCATGGTGTCAGTCGGTCTTCTGGAGGCCATCGCTATCGGTTGGCTGCTGAAATCTGATGCCCTTAGGGTGTTCGTCAATCAGGTATCGG
>RGTL01000135.1 GCA_010025385.1 Gammaproteobacteria bacterium
GCCGGTTGATGCGCTTTTTTTGCCTCGCAAGATTCGTATTGCGGCCAGCGATCAGACGGTAGACGCGCTGGTCGGCGCAGGGCAACTGAACGGCGATCGACTCGCGCTACGATTTTTTGTCGAGAGCTGGAATCAGCCCTAGTTCGCGATGACCAACACGTTTGGAACCGCAACAAGGACTTGGTTTGCGCCGGCCAAGCTAAATTTGTTTTTGCATGTGATTGGGCGACGTGCAGACGGTCTGCACGAACTACAGACTCTTTTCCAACTTCTGGAGTTTGGCGACAGTCTGCGCTTTGAGACCTCGTTGGATGGTGTTATCGAACGTATCGATGACTCCGCCTTGCCTGCGGATGATCTCAGCGTGCAGGCCGCCCGGGCCCTGCGGGCGTTTGGTGATCAAGCGCTCGGCGTTCGCATTCATCTCAAAAAACGAATCCCGGTGGGTGCGGGTCTGGGCGGCGGCAGTTCCGACGCGGCCACGACGCTTGTGGCACTCAATCAACTGTGGCAGTTGGGGCTTCCCATGCAGCGGCTTCTTGAGATCGGTCGGGAGCTGGGTGCGGACGTGCCGCTGTTCGTCGCTGGCCGCTCGGCCTGGGGCGAGGGGATCGGGGATCGCCTGACCGCCGCGACGCTTCCGGACCGTACTTATTGCGTGGTCTGGCCCGCGGTGAGCGTTCCCACAAAAGACGTGTTTTCCGACCCAGAATTGACACGAAACACCCCGGCAATCAGAATACCCGGCCCGTTTAACGGTAATCGGCGAAATGATCTGGAGCCGGTGGCGAGAAAGCGGTTTCCCGAGGTGGGGCAGTGCCTGGATTGGCTCGGCCAGTTCGGCAAAGCGCAGATGACAGGGAGCGGAGCTGCCGCCTTCGTGGTCGTGGAGAGCGATCAGGCTGGTCGGGACATAATCGGGCGTTTACCGGGTTCTCTGAGCGGTCTGGTAGCGAACGGAATTAACCAGAACCCTGCATTTGCTGATGAGCCTGTTGGGGTGTAGCCAAGTGGTAAGGCACCGGATTTTGATTCCGGCATTCCCAGGTTCGAATCCTGGCACCCCAGCCATATTTAAATGATGTCCGAGCGTATGGACCGCTGCGATTAGACCGATGGCAATCGATGACCTAACGCTGTTTACCGGCAATGCCAATCCAGAGCTGGCTCGCGAGGTGGCGAGCCAGTTGGGTATTGGTATCGGTCGAGCCACCGTGTCGACGTTCAGCGATGGTGAAGTGAACGTGGAGATCATGGAGAACGTACGCGGCGCGGACGTTTACGTGATACAACCGACCTGTGCGCCGGCCAGCAAGCATCTGATGGAGTTGCTGGTGATGATCGATGCCTTGCGGCGATCCTCCGCCGAGCGGGTGACCGCGGTGATACCGTACTTTGGTTACGCCCGACAGGATCGCCGACCGCGAACCGCCCGCGTGGCGATCACGGCTAAATTGGTTGCCGACATGATCGGCGTATCGGGCGCCGATCGAGTCGTGACGATGGATTTGCACGCCGATCAGATTCAGGGATTTTTTGATATCCCGGTGGACAATATTTATGCCGCGCCGGTTTTGAATGGCGAGCTGTGGCGATACGCTCCGGAGAGCCTGATGGTGGTGTCCCCGGATGTGGGCGGTGTGGTGCGGGCCCGTGCGATGGCGAAACAGCTCGGCGTCGAGTTGGCGATCATTGATAAACGCCGACCGAAAGCCAACGAGGCCAAGGTGATGCACATTATTGGGTCCGTGGAGGACCGCAGTTGTGTGTTGATGGACGACATGGTCGATACGGCTAATACGTTATGCGAGGCTGCCGCAGCGCTTAAAGACGCCGGCGCCACGGAGGTGAAAGCGTGTTGCACGCACCCGGTTCTGAGCGGAAAAGCCGTAGAGCGAATAGAAGCCTCAGAACTAGATGAAGTGGTGGTCACGAACTCGATCCCCCTTAGCGAAGAGGCAAAAAAGAACAGCACCAAGATTCGTCAGATCAGTGTGGCGAGTCTGCTGGCAGAGTCGATTCGACGGATCGCTAGTGGCGATTCGGTCAGTTCGTTATTTTTGGATTAATTGGGCCCGACGGCTCGTACGATGGGACGTGATGAGCGTCCGCCTTATGGAGATTGGTAAATGAGTAACTATGAAATTAACGCGAAACACCGTGAAGGATCTGGAACCGGTGTTAGCCGTCGACAGCGCCTTGAGAGTCTGGTGCCTGCGGTGGTTTATGGCGCCGGCAAGGAAAACGAAAGCCTGGTGCTGGATCACGATCAGGTCATGCACAGCCTGGAGAAAGAGGCGTTCCATTCGGCAATTATCGATCTTAAGACGGACAAGGGCTCCCAGCAGGTGATCTTGCGTGAGGTGCAGATGCATCCGCACCGGCAACTGGTCATGCATCTGGACTTCCAGCGCGTGAAAGCAACAGAGAAGCTCCACATGCGTGTGCCCCTGCACTTTGAGGGCGCCGACGTGGCCCCGGGTGTCAAAGTGGATAAAGGCATTCTGGCGCACCCGATGACCGAGTTGGACATTACCTGTCTGCCGAAAGACTTGCCGGAATTCATCGCTGTTGACGTTTCAGGACTGGGTCTTAACGAAAGTCTGCACCTGTCAGACGTCTCGCTTCCCTCCGGC
Source organism: Gammaproteobacteria bacterium (assembly GCA_010025385.1). Taxonomy (GTDB): domain Bacteria; phylum Pseudomonadota; class Gammaproteobacteria; order Arenicellales; family UBA868; genus UBA868. The sequence goes on from RGTL01000135.1 coordinate 2,637, forward strand.
GTGGAATTGACCGCCACCGCTTATCATGAGGGTGAAAACCCGACCGTCGCCATCATCTCGCCGCCCAAAGTGGCCGAAGAAACGGATGATGCCGCCGCCGAAGCAAGTGCTGCTGATGACGATAAAGCTGCGGCCGACGCGGTCAAAGACGGCGACGACTAAGTCTGCTGATGTTCACAGGTCAGGCCCGACGGGTCTGACCTGTACCTCAACGGTCTGACGGACCTTTCGATGTCTCCAATCTCCCTGGTGGCGGGTCTGGGTAATCCCGGTAGCGCCTATGAGTCGACTCGACACAACGCGGGCTTTTGGTTTCTTGATGCGCTGACGCGGTGGCTGTCCCTGTCGTGGCGGTCAGAGAGCCGGTTCTCGACAGAGCTTGCGGACACCCGGATTCAAGGCGCACGCGTGAGAGTAGTCCGCCCGACGACCTTTATGAACGAGAGCGGCACGCCGGTAGCGGGCATCGCCGACTATTTCGAGATTCCCGCACAGCAGATCCTCGTGGTTCACGATGATCTTGACCTGTCGCCGGGCACGGTAAGGGTCAAGCGGGGCGGAGGTCACGGCGGGCATAACGGGCTTCGCGATATTTTCGCCAAACTCGGGTCGCGTGACTTCGTCAGGCTTCGGATCGGGATAGGTCATCCCGGGGATGCTGATCGGGTAACGGATTGGGTGCTGTCGCGCCCCAGCGCAGTCGATCGGCAGGCAATGGACAGCGCCAGTGATCAGGCGCTTGGGATGTTTAACCGTCTGATCGCCGGCGAGCTTGAAGCCGTGATGCAGGCATTACACACCGAAACACCGGAGAAGCCATAAATGGGATTTCGTTGCGGCATCGTGGGCCTGCCTAATGTGGGGAAATCGACGCTATTCAATGCGTTGACCCACGCCGGTGCCCAGGCAGAGAACTATCCCTTTTGCACGATCGATCCCAACGTGGGCATCGTTGAGGTGCCTGATCCCCGATTGCAGCACATCTCGGCGCTCGTGAAGCCCGCAAAAATTATTCCCACCGCGATTGAATTTGTTGATATTGCCGGACTCGTGGCGGGCGCTTCCAAGGGTGAGGGGTTGGGCAATCGCTTTTTGGCTCATATCCGCGAGGTCGATGCGATTGTTCATGTGGTTCGCGCCTTCGACGATGATGACATCACGCACGTGGCGGGAAAGGTGGATCCGCTTTCGGATGTGTCGACCATTGAAACCGAGTTGGCGTTAGCGGACCTTGAAACGCTCGAGCGGGCGATTGACCGTACCGCAAAAGCCGCAAAGACCGGGGACAAAAAAGTACTCAAAGAACTGGATATAGTGCGCGCGGCGCATGAGGCCCTTTCCAATGATGCCGGTCTAAAGGAACTCCTGGCAGACAAGGAGGGTGCAGTGGCCTTAAAGCCCCTTTGCCTTTTGAGCGCAAAACCGGTGGTTTATGTTGCCAACGTGGCTGAGAGCGAGCTCAAGGGAAACGCAAAGGTCGATGAGCTTCGCGGCCATGCCGAAAAGAACGGCGCCCAGCTGGTGGTGGTCAGTGCTGCGATTGAGCAGGAAATATCAGAGATTGACCCGGAAGACCGGGCCGGTTTTCTCGATGATTTGGGTTTGGAGGAATCCGGTCTCGATCGGGTAATCCGTGCCGGCTATGCACTTCTTGGGCTGCAGACGTTTTTCACTGCCGGACCTAAAGAAGTAAGGGCCTGGACGGTTCGTATTGGGGCCACCGCCCCACAGGCCGCCGGTGAGATTCACTCGGACTTTGAGCGAGGCTTTATTCGCGCCGAGACCATCGCTTATGACGATTTCATCGAATACAAAGGCGAGCAAGGCGCCCGCGAAGTCGGCAGATTGCGCCTCGAAGGCAAAGAATATGTTCTGAGTGATGGTGACATCATGCACTTTCGCTTCAACGTATAGAGCAAAGCGATGCGAACGCTTCGCTTCAAACGAAGAAATATCTGCGAGAATACGGCCCGGATCAGTCGTTGCCTTGAAAACATCGGGCATTCCAGATAGATTCGGCACCCCGTTTTGCGGAAGTTTTGGCTATGTAGCTCAGCTGGTTAGAGCACGGCACTCATAATGCCGGGGTCGGTGGTTCGAGTCCACCCATAGCCACCACTCTCGCCTGGCTTCTCACCCTGTGGCGGGCGATCGAGCCTTCTTCTTTTCTCATCACAACGCGTCGACAACGTTAGCGTGTGGACCTCAGGTCGCCCTCAAAAATGATGGGAGACCATCGGTATATCTCCCGGCCCACTAAAGCCTGACCGATTTCTATTGTGATCGTGTCTTGATAGGGCTGCCCATCGTAAGCCGTTTGAAGCCGGCCATCGGACAGCCGCAAACGGTCTACATTTTAAAGAGCAGCGGTTTTGTCAATTGTGCGAGGGCGATACGTTGGTTCCCGGACTTATCGAAATTGGCCGGATCCAGCCAGGTCTCAAATGCGGCTTTGAGTGCGGGCCACTCGGAATCGATAGCCGCGTACCAGGCCGTGTCGCGATTTCTGCCTTTCGGTACAGCC
>RGTL01000136.1 GCA_010025385.1 Gammaproteobacteria bacterium
ACTAACCCAAGCAATGAAGAAGCAAAATCAGAGGATACGATTGAGTGCGGCGGCCGGGCTTCGGTGCCGCTGATACTCCCCAGACTGTGTCTGGCCGCCGTATTCAGTTTTTACATAATGGTCGGCGCTTATTGGGCGTTTATTGAGCGGGCAGGCTCAGCGGCAAACATCAGCCCAGAATTCGTATCAGGGTCGTTAGCATGGAGTCAGGTCTTTAGTTTATCGGCGGCCTTCCTTGCTGTGATTCTCGCGAAGCGCTTTGGGCAATCCAAACCCTTGGTTTTCTCCCTACTCGCCATCAGCGTCACTATGTTGATGCTGGCAGCACAGGTTGACTCGGCGACCTTCGTAATCAGCGTCTTCTCTTTCAGTTTTTTCTGGATATTTATCGACGTCTTTCAGTTAGGCACGCTATCTAATATTGACCCCTCCGGCCGCTATGCCGCGTTAGTGCCCGCGTGGCAGGGAGTGGCGCAAGCAATAGCACCTTCCATAGCAGGCACTTTGCTTGCCTATCAAATGGGCTACGGCGCAGTCATGACATTATGCGCGGCAGCATCTGCAATCGCTGCAGCGATTTACCTCCACGTATACCGCGCACTGCTTAACACGTCACCGGAACTCGCCAATGCGAGCTAGAGAGTATGAATAGGCAGATATTCCGAAGCATTCTAATGCCAGGTCTCATTCTCCAATCGGTAATGATCGGCGGTGGATACGCCACGGGCCGTGAAATTGTGGAGTTCTTTCTCGTGCTGGGCCCAAGTGGCGGGTTACTTGCCATGGGGGTTGCCACGATTGTTCTCAGCGTGATTACGGCGATTTCTTTTGAGCTAGCGCGCAAGACAAAAAGCCATACGTATCACGCCTTTTTCGGGCATCTCCTAGGGCGAGGCCAAGTTCTATACGAGCTTGGCTATTTCCTAATGGGGCTGCTGGTTATTTCAGTAATCGCTTCTGCCGCCGGGGAGATTGCTCAAAAACATCTCGGGCTCTCTGCAAGTTTCGGAACACTAGGATTAGCGGTTCTAATAGGGGTATTGGCGATTTATGGCACCCATCTAATAGAGCGAGTGCTTACTGGATGGTCACTTCTTCTCTACGCTACCTATTTCGCCTTTGTCATTCTTTACGTCTCAGATTTTGGAGACGACCTCCTCAGCAACCTCAGTCAGCCTGTCGATGGCGAATGGTTTTACAACGGCATTAAATACGTTGGCTTCAATCTGTCAGTTATTCCGCTGATCCTCTTTTGTGTCGTCCACCTGCAATCCCGTAGCGACGCTCTCATGGCAGGGGCGCTGGCTGGCCCACTAGCGATGCTACCAGCAGTTTTGCTCTATCTGCCGATGATCGCCAGCTACCCAGAAATACTTGGGGCTGCAGTGCCATCGGACTTCATGATTGATCGCCTGGATATGCGGTGGATGTCGCTCATTTTCTATCTCGTACTTTTTGGCACTTTTGTAGAGACCGGCACAGCCTACATACACGCATTGAACGAGCGAATCGCTGAGGCTCAAAGAAGCAACGGTAGAAAGATGGCATTTTGGCAGAGAGGGGTGACGGTGCTTGTGGTGCTTATCGCCGCCAATGTTTTAGCCAATGAATTCGGATTAATACAACTGATCGCTGATGGCTACGGAACGCTGACCTGGTTCTTTATTTTAGTGTTTGCCATTCCACTACTTACAAGGGGCAGCTGGCTAATTTTCAGCAATAGGGAAAACGATCATGCTTGATAAAGTCGAACACTCCATAGAAAACGCACTTGATTCGAGTCTGGAAAAGATAGAAGAGCTATACCGGCACCTGACACCCGGCTCGGCAGCTCTTTCAGAGAACGCGAAAGAGGTTTTTCCCAGCGGGATAACCCATGACTCCCGGCACCAAAAGCCCTACGGGCCCTATATTGCGCGCGCTGAGGGCTCGCGCAAATGGGATGTCGACAATAACGAGTATATCGATTACGTAGGCGGCCACGGCAGTCACCTGCTGGGTCATGGGAATAAAGCCGTGATAGAGGCAGTTCAAAAAACGATAACCAGCGGCACACAGGTCGGGGGCAGTACTGATCTAGAAGTTGAGCACGGCCAGATAGTAAAAGAGATGGTGCCTTGCGCTGAGCGGATCCGTTTTACGATGTCCGGCACAGAAGCAACACATCTGGCGCTGCGACTAGCCAGGGCCTACACAGGGAAATCCACCATTATCCGATTCACCACCCACTATCATGGTTGGCATGATTCAGTAGTGGTCGGTTACAGCAGCCACTTTGACGGCTCAGCTCCACGCGGTATTAGCAGTCAAACCGCCGCTGAAACATTACTTCTTCCCCCAGGTGACATAGAAGCGGTTACCGATGTGTTAACCCGCAGGGACGATATTGCAGCCATTCTTCTGGAACCAACAGGTTCGCACTTTGGCCTTGTGCCAATTCAGCCGGAATTCGTCAAACAGCTTCGAGAACTCACAGAAAAATATGGCGTCGTGCTTATTTTCGACGAGGTGATCTGTGGTTTCAGAGTAGCGCCAGGCGGTGCCCAGCAGGCACTGGGAATTACGCCGGACATGAGTACCCATGCAAAAATCATTTCCGGAGGCCTCCCCGGAGGAGCGGTGTGCGGCAAGAAAGCCATTCTCGACGTTCTTGATTTTGATGTTATGGCGGAGCGAGAAGAAGAAAAAGTCGCCCATAACGGCACCTTCAATGCCAACCGAGTCTCAGCAGCAGCCGGAATAGCCATGCTCCAGCAAATTCGGGATACCGATGCATGTGAGCGCGCCAACCAGTTTGCAGCGCGGCTTCGCAATGGCATGAACCAAATGTTCAGCGATCAGGGGTTAGGGTGGGCCGCTTATGGCACATACTCGGGCTTCTTTATCTTCACGAACCCAGAGAATTTGGACATCGACCCTCTGAACTTCGACCCATGCCACTATGACGCGGCCACGTTAAAGCTGGGAAGATCCGGATTCCCGCAAAAGCTTGTGCTTGCGCTGTTGACCCAAGGAGTCCACCTCGCCGGCTTCCCCGGAGGGTGGGTTAGTGCAGTGCACTCTGAACGGGATTTTGAAGATACTATGACTGCGTTTGGAAACACGGTCCCACTGCTAAAAGCTGAGAGCGAAAGGGCCTCTTTAACAACGTGATCATGGTCTCATAGCCAAGAGCAAGAGCGCCTCTGTCTGTCGCCGCAAAGCGCTCTTCAGCGCCCCAAGCGTCATGGCATCATCCGAGATATAGTCAGTGAACATCTGATTAATGTTATTCCACAGTACCTCCCCCAAGGTGCGGGCATCAACCTGGGCTATAAACACCCCCTCCTCGTAAAGCGCGCAAACCACAGCTATCAGTTGCTGACAGAGTGTTTTATCGACGTTTTGGTATTCCTCAGTGAATTTTCTGCTTTCTGAGGCAGTTGCAGCCGCAAGTGATTGACGCCAGCAAGACTTGTTCATGAACTCCATAGGATGATCAACGTAAACTTCGATCAAGCGATAGAGCACTTCTTCATCGCCATGCTCCCTCTGATCAATAATCCGCTCGCCCAGCTCTTTGATGCCCGCTCCCTCTTCAATTAGCACCGCGAGCAACAACCCCGTTTTGTTCTCAAAGTTGTTGTAGATCGTTACGGGCGACACGTTAGAGCGTTCAGCAACCATCTCGATGGTCGTCTGGTTGTAGCCCGTCGACGAAAATAATCGCGCCGCATTCTTGACTATTAGTCGTTGTCGATTGGCCTTATTGGTTTGTCTTTGGTTCATCTAAGTTTCATTACTTGCGTTGAGACTCACAGTACCGCCCCACAACCCCTGATTTACAGACATGTTTTTGATGGCTGAACCAAATCTGTGAAAGCAGTCCGAGTGAAATGATTGCGGCCAAGGAGCTTTGGCTCTACTCAAAAAGCGTCGACGGGCTTCGATAGTTGTAGTAACCCAGCGGACCCGCATCCATTTCGCCATCGTAATAAGCATACAAGTCGTAGCCCATAAGCGTTCGTACTTCTGGCGACCAAGTTTTCGCCATTTCGACGCTCGTATGCAGGTACGGGTTTTCCTGAGCGCGCAAGAAGCCAAGAAGATAGGACGCGACAATTGCCCGGCGTGCCACCCCGTTGGTATTCGCGCCACCGCCGTGCAACGTTTTACCCGGAATGAATACCGCGCTACCGGCTTTCATCGTTGCTCGCGCGATTTCTTCGGGTTTTACTTCCCGCCACACGTCGTCCCACTTGTGGCTGCCGGGTACTACCTGCGTCGCACCATTCGATTCGGTGAAGTCCGTGCCGGCAATCATGACGTTGAACTGCAAGATACAGTCCGGGCGCCAGTAGTGCGCTGGCCAGATCATGTCGTCAATATGGAGTTCCTGCGCAGTTTCACCGCCATGTATCTCTATCACTTCGCTGGAGTTGAGCCGATACTGCCCGCAGTGTGGTTTTAGGAAGTGATCCATAACGCCAAGTAGCCTGGGATCGCTGATCAGATCGGCGTAGCAGGGAGCCTTGCTTATCAAACCGCCAATGCGCACGGTCTGGTAGCCCATAAACTCCGCCGCCTCGCGCCCACCATAATCATAAGGCTCGTATTCATCGATGGACGTTTGCACTTGCGTATTAAATTCTTCGAGCCACTCCTGGCTCACGAAGTCATCGACGATTACTGCGCCATTCTCTTCAACAACACTGACAATATCCTCAACGGAGCAGTCGCAAGACAGGTGTGTGATTTCAGCCATCCAGTTCCCCTAAGTATTTTGCTTGTATGCTTCCGAACGCACATCAAGTCAGCTTGAGGAGTGCGCGTGACAACTTATGCTACCAAAACTCGGATCTTGGGATACTTACTGTTCGCCGTTGGGCTGCTGCCGTTCTATTTATTGCCGGTCTGGGCCGGTGTCTTGTACGAGTTTTACGCGTTCGAACCATGGCAAGTTGGAATGCTTTTGGCCGCCGATACCGGCGGTGGGACCATCGCATCACTGGCCGCTCGATTCTGGATTACGCGGGCCAACTGGCGACGGGCTGTACTCAGTTCACTATCCTGTGCCGTCTTGGTGAACTCACTAAGCATATTTTCGGATTCGTTCACTGCACTGTTTTTATTGCGCATTCTCGCCGGCATAGCAGCAGGGTGTTTC
>RGTL01000137.1 GCA_010025385.1 Gammaproteobacteria bacterium
ACGACATGGACGACTGCTTATTCTGCGATTCAAAAAACGACGAACTGCTTGAGGAAGGGGAGCTCTGCTACGCGCGGCGCGACGGTTACCCTGTGTCCGAGCACCACACGCTGATCATCCCCAAGCGACACGTGGCGTCTTATTTTGATCTATCGGAGGATGAAGTCATTGATATGTTTCGAATGGCGCGCCAGATGCGCGAACAGATTGAGCAACTGGACGCAATGGTCAGCGGGTTCAATCTGGGCGTGAACGCTGGAAAGGATGCGGGGCAGTCGATCTTCCATGTGCATCTTCACTTGATACCGCGTCGCAAAGGGGATATCGATAATCCGCAGGGCGGTGTCCGAGGGGTGATCCCCTCCAAGCGTACCTATGTCCGCCGGGCAAAATCCTGAGCAACGTTCAACAAAGAATCAACCGCCGGTGTTAGACGGAACACTCTCCCCGAGTGCGCGAAGATTATTGGCGGCTGTCTGGTTGCCCTGACTGGCCGCTTCGCCGAACCAGTAAATCGCCACGGCTCGATTAGGTGCGATGCCGTCGTAGCCGTTGAAGTAAAGCCACCCAAGATTCGTTTGCGCCGGGGCATAGCCTTGTTCGGCGGCTTTTTGGTACCAAAACGCAGCGGTCCGATAATCTTTATCGATAACGAGGCCATCAAAGTAATAGTCAGCGAGGTCCGATTGCGCCCATGTCTCGCCTTGGCTGGCCGCAAGCTGTACAGGGGCGAGGGCTGCACCAAAGATGGCAATCGCTTTCGGTTTATCACGATCTACGCCACGGCCTTCCATGAGCATGCGGGCCACACGAACCTGGGCCTGAGGGTCGCTTTGGGCGGCGAGCGGTTCAAGATACTGAAAGGCCAGCCGATAATCGCCCGCGTAGTAGGCTTTCACCCCGCTTTCGAGATTTAGCTGATCTTGCTCGCTGGCCATCTGCTGGGCCAAAGACATATCACTCGACGCCTGCTCCTGAAGGCGTTGTTTCTCCGCTTCGAGAAATACGCGCCGATTTAATTGTTGGTTAAGGCTGACCACGTCGTCGCTTTCTGGCGTCACTGAGGTCGCGATCTCCAGGTGTTGTGCCGCAGCGTCGAGATCATTCACGGATAACGCTTCCCGGGTTTGCTGGAGATAAAACGCCGATATATTGTTGAGACCGTTTCGGGCGCGCTGATTCGAGGCATCGAGGTCAAGCGCCGCGCGATACAAGGTCAATGCGTTATCCCCTTGAGGGCTAACGAGGCGACCTTTGTCGAGGGCTTCGAGGGCTCGGGCCAACAGGAGCTCAATTTTTTGCCGCCGCTCTCGATCACGCTGGGCAGTTTGGGCTTGGTTCTTCTCACGTTCCGCTATTGCTCGCAGTGCGTCGCGGTGACCCGCCTCCGCCGCCAGCAGCCGCTCATTGCTAGCCGCCAGTCGAGGGTCACTCGGGAATACGCGGGTTGCTTTGGTGAGCGAGTCCCTAGCGGCGTCAAAATCAAGCGCTTGGATCTGAAGATCGATCTCCTCGAGAAGGGTGGAGCGTATTTGTTCTACCCCTTTCTGGGCGACCAAATTTTCTGGGTTCATTCTTAGGACGGCGGAGAATTCGCTGTAGGCGTTGGCATCGGGCGGGGAGATGAGCGAGCCGGTCGCCATAAGTTCACCCGCCCGGGCCAGGTGTGGCTCACTCAGGCGGGCTACGCGCTCCGCGTCGCGATAAGCATTCACCCGCGCAAGGTCGTCTTGTTGAGAGAAGCCCTGTTCGCTCGAAAGTGTCTTCTCCGGTGGACCAAAACTCGACGTGGCGATCTGCATGGACGCCGGCTTTTCAGGGGAGATCATGCTGCCGCCCAGGATTTCGATCTTCGCCGGTGACGATGTGGTACCTGTGGCGTGCGGCGGGGTAATGACAAGGTACAGCCCGAACAAAACTAAAAGCCCAATTACGACCCCCAGAGCCAGACGCCAGCGCCGATGGCGCAGAACGCTCTTGGCTGAAGTAACAATGGCAGGCAATGATCGTACGATCTTGTTCAGTGGGGTCTTGAGCGTTGCTATGGACCCAAGGGAGATTTTGGGGATCTTCAGCTGTTGCGGTGCCGTACTTTTTCGACCGGCGAGGGCATGCCCTGCGTCTTCAAGGTCATTAGCAAGGTAGCCGGCTGTCGGGCTTTTCGAGTGAAGCCGCGGAATGTCTGAGGAGTCCTCAATATGCTGGGTGGAAGGATCAAAGACAGGCTCTTTTCTAGTAGCGCTTGCTTTTGTTCGCGCAAGCTTGCTTTCATTCTTTTTTGCTGAAGTCGCCTTCTGATTAACGCGCTTGAGTCGCAGCAGGCGCTGCTTCAAAGATGCGAGAACCGACTGCGCCGTCGCTTTTGCGGTATCGACGTGATCTTTCAGGGGTCTACCGGGCCGCGTGCTGACACTTTTGCTAGCGGTGATCGGTGATTCATCTGCCGAAGCCGCACGGCTCGCAGGCTTTACGGGTGTTTTGCGGCTTGGGCTTGGGGAGGTGGCGGTTCCATTGGGTTTGACTTCTGGCGCTTGGGGTTTTGGGCTGCGCTCAAGGACTTCCAACGACCGAACAGCGTTTATGAGGGCCGAGGCATTTTGCGGGCGATCGGCAGGATTCAGCGCCAGCAGGCGATCAATCAAGGCCAGTGTTTGTGGGGAAAAATAGCCTTTCCCGGCCTGCGTAGCGGGCTCGTAAGGGTCATTTTCGCCACGATCAACAGCTTCCAGTCGCTTCACTGCCGCTGTGGGGGCGTTTTTGCAGGCCGCCTGGTAGAGAACGCCTCCAAGTGCGTAGTAGTCGGTCCAGCGACCCAACTGACCCCTGAAACTTGCCAACTCCGGAGCTCGGTAGTCATGCTTTGTTTCCGGATCCTCGGGTGGGTAGTGACGCTTGTCAGTAGAGAATCCGCAGAGCAGGAGCTGGTCTTCCTCGGCGAGCAAAATACGCTCGGGCGCGATCTCAAGGTGTAAGGCACCGGCATCATGGGCCGCCTCAAGGTATGTCACGGCGGAATAAAGAATGGCTTTTACGTTTTCTTCCGGTAAGCGCTGACCGGTTGCGAGCAGATCGGCGACAGATGCGCGCGCGGCCATATGAACCGAATACCAGGCAGCGCCGTCCTTTTCCTGGTATTCAAAAACACGACCCGAATGATCGATTTGACTAAGCGCTCGAGCGATGGCCAGAAATTCAGTGGTACCTTCATCAAAGTCTGAATTGAACTCGGCATCCGCGAGGAGCAGCGAGATGCCGTCCGTATCCCGAACAGCGATCTGCTGCGGAAAGTATTCCTGTACCACCGCGCTGCCGCCGTTGGCGAGATAGGTGAATCCACTGTCAGAGGCGACCAGCAGCCTATCGATCGTGTTGCCGCCTAAAGTAGCACCAACCGGAAGAGGGGAAGGGCGGTAATCGTCGCTGCCTGGGGATACGGACTCGGCTTTCGTTTCTGAGGATAGCGGGGTGCCGGTTTCAGAGGTCATTGCGATCGCTGGGTTATGAGATCAGGGGGTCGGTCGCAGGCCTCGACACGTATCCGGCAGGGGTCTGTTCGGATGACCCCATGCAGAGCGTTCGCTAACGTGACTCGATCTTGCAGTCCTAGGCGCCACACCTCGCCGTCCTTAACGTCCTAGGCCTCTATAATAACGCTAAACCGTTGTTTCTAAAATAACCTAAGCCCAAAACACGGCTACACACCGCTCCGCTCGCATCGGCCATTGGCGTTGATGGCGTCGAGGGTGTTGTCGATAGAGAAAACGTTAGTCGGGTCAGGCCCGTTCAAGGAATATGAAAAGATCAAGCGAGCGGATGTCCCGGGTGCAGGCGCCAATCATCCCGGTGGTGGGAGACTGGATTCGGGCCAACCCGGGGACGATTTCACTGGGACAGGGCATCGTTCATTATCCTCCCCCGCCGTCCATAGAGACCTATATCAAAGCCTTCTGGGACGATCCTTTGGCGCATCAATACGGACCCGTAGAGGGCCTGGATCCCCTTCGAGAGGCGATCGCTCAGAAAGTGACGGCCGAGAATGGCGTGGATATTTCTGGGCGGGAGATTGCTGTAACCGCCGGCAGCAACATGGGCTTTCTCAACATGTTATTGGCTATTAGTGATCCCGGCGACGAAATCATTTTGCCCCGGCCGTTTTATTTCAATCAGGAAATGGCGGTACGCATCGCCAATTGCGAGCCGATTTTTGTGGACACCGATTCTCAAGGCCATCTTGATCTTGACGCGATCAAAGAGGCGCTCACGGAAAAGACCCGGGCGGTTGTGACGGTATCGCCAAACAACCCCACCGGTGTGGTGTATCGGGAGGACGACCTTCGATCCGTAAATGCCCTTTGCAAGTCCCGTGGGGTCTATCACATCAGCGATGAGGCGTATGAGTATTTTCTTTATGATGGCGATCAGCATTTTTCTCCGGCATCCATACCGGGAAGTGAAGATCATACGATTTCCCTTTATTCATTAAGCAAGGCGTATGGCTTTGCAAGCTGGCGGATTGGTTATGCCGTGATGCCCCAAGATCTTTTTGGCGCACTGAGAAAAGTACAGGACACCAATGTCATTTGCGCAACCGCGATCTCTCAATATGCGGCGGTCGGAGCGCTTAAGGAGGGGGCGCCCTACTGCCAACAATTCGTGGGCGACATGGCGAAGGTGCGCGAGCAGGGGGTTAAGGCGCTAAAAACCCTCGGTGAGCGGGTTAAGCCCCTCGCCAGCACCGGTGCTTTCTACTTTTTCGTTGAGCTACCGGGTTTCTCAGGTGACGATTTGGCGCTCATTCGCACGCTGATTGAAGAGCATAAAGTGGCGGTGATCCCGGGCAGCGCGTTTGGGATTACTGACCGCTGCGCCTTTCGAGCCTCTTTCGGAGCCCTTAAGACGGAAACCGCGATCGAGGGGTTGGGCCGTTTGATCTCCGGCCTGGATCAGTTGATCTAAGCCAACGTGCTTTGAATAATTTGCTTTGGGAGGGTAACTTAGATACCCTTCGGCACCCTGCGGAGAGGTGGCTGAGCGGTTGAAAGCGCACGCCTGGAAAGTGTGTATACGTTA
>RGTL01000138.1 GCA_010025385.1 Gammaproteobacteria bacterium
GCAAACTGGCCAATACGAATTTTGGGTCCCTGCAGATCGACGAGCAAACCGATGGCGCGACCGTGCTGGGTAGCCGCATCACGAACGAGTTGAGCGCGGCGTCGATGATCCTCTCGGGATCCATGAGACATATTCAAACGGGCCACATCAATACCCTGCTCCACCATAGCCGCGAGGGTTTTTGGGCGATCGGTCGAAGGGCCCAGGGACACGACAATTTTGGTGCGACGTCGCGCGCTCATCAAAAAGGCATCTTGTTTAACTGTGGGTCCATCGGGGCTTTGATTTAAATCTAGGGCTAGCGGCTGGCTCGCCGCTCCAGCATCGCAACAGCCGGGAGTACCTTGCCCTCCAGAAACTCAAGAAAAGCGCCGCCACCGGTCGATATATAGGAAATACGATCGGCGATATTGTACTTGTCCACGGCAGCGAGCGTGTCCCCGCCACCTGCGATGGAAAACGCATCGGATGAAGCGATCGCTTCGCCCAGGATTCGCGTCCCCTCGCCAAACTGGTCGAATTCAAAAACGCCCACGGGGCCATTCCAGACAATGGTTCCCGCGGCATGCATCAAGCCCGCAAAATGCTTTGCGGTTTGAGGCCCGATATCGAAGATCATGTCGTCCTCCTCCACCTCCGAGACCGCTTTTACGGTTGCGCTCGACTGAGCCGAAAATGCCTTACCGACCACAACGTCGGTCGGAACCGGGATTTCACGACCTTGATCGCGGGCGCTCGCCATGAGCCTTTTTGCCTCGCCGATGAGCTCCACTTCAACGAGAGACTTTCCGACGGGAAAACCAGCAGCGGCAATAAAGGTGTTTGCGATTCCACCACCGGGAATTAACTGATCGACTTTTTTTGAAAGCGCTTCCAGAACCGTAAGCTTGGTCGAGACCTTGGCGCCTCCGACGATTGCGGCCACGGGGCGCTTGGGCTGCTCTAATGCTTTTCCTAGTGCCTCAAGCTCGCCAGCCAACAGCGGTCCGGCACAGGCGATCTCTGCGTAAAGGCCCACGCCGTGTGTGGAGGCCTGCGCCCGATGGGCCGTGCCAAACGCATCCATGACGTAGACATCGCACAGTTTTGCCATTTTTCGGGCAAGCGCCTCATCATCCGATTTTTCGCCCGGGTTAAAGCGCACGTTCTCACACAGCATCACCTCGCCCGGCTCCAAATCAACACCCGCGAGCCATTCTTTGACCAACCGAACGGGTTGCCCGAGAAGATTTTCGAGATGCCGCGCAACCGGGGCTAAAGAGAACTGATCTTCAAACGCGCCCTCTTTTGGTCGACCCAAATGAGACATCAAAATGACTTTCGCTTGACCCCTTAGGGCATGCTGAATAGTGGGTAACGCCGCCTTTATTCGCGCATCACTCGCTACTTTTCCATCCTTGATAGGGACGTTGAGGTCTTGGCGAATCAGTACCCGCTTGCCGGTCAGATCCAGATCGGTCATTTTCAGCACGCGCACGGCGATACGCCCCTAAACGTTTGCGTCTGACTTGGTACGCGAACTCAGCGGCATGTCTAGACTCAGGCCGCCTTCATCAGCGCCATGCAGGTGTCCAGCATGCGATTTGAAAAACCCCATTCGTTGTCATACCAGGAACATACTTTCACTGTCGTCCCGTTCACCACGCGCGTCATCGCCGCATCGTAGGTGGATGAGGCAGGGCAATGGTTAAAGTCTGAGGAGACTAGAGGCTTGTCGTTGTAATCCAAAATCCCTTTTAGTGGGCCATCTGCAGCAGCGCGCATAATGCTGTGGACTTCGTCCACGCTGGTTGCCCGGGCCGCTTCAAAGGTTAAATCCACCATTGACACGTTGATCGTAGGCACTCGAATGGCAAATCCATCGAGTTTGCCATTGAGCTCTGGAAGCACCAGACCCACCGCCGCGGCAGCGCCGGTCTTTGTCAAAATCATCGATTGCGTGGCTGACCGGGCCCGGCGCAGGTCCGAGTGATACACATCGGTCAGCACTTGATCGTTGGTATACGCATGAATGGTGGTCATTAATCCACCGACAACACCGATCGCGTCATGCAACGGCTTCACCAGGGGCGCGAGGCAGTTTGTGGTGCACGATGCGTTTGAGATCACCGTGTCGCTGCTTTTCAGAACGCCGTGATTAACACCAAACACGACGGTCGCATCAACATCGCTGCCACCCGGTGCCGAGATGATCACTTTTTTTGCTCCACCCGAAAGATGGGCGCTGGCTTTTTCCTTACTCGTAAAAAACCCAGTGCATTCCATCACCACATCCACGCCCAGATCGCCCCATGGCAGTTTTGCCGGGTCGCGCTCCGCCAACACCTTAACGCGATGGTTGCCGACCATCAGGGAGTCGCCATCGACACTGACGGTCTGACCAAATTTGCCGTGCGCGGTGTCGTACTGGAGCAAATGCGCGTTTGTGGCCGCATCACCAAGATCATTGATGGCAATCACCTCAATCTGATCTTGCTTGCCTGATTCAAAAATGGCCCGAAATACGTTTCGTCCGATCCGGCCAAACCCATTGATTGCTACTTTGATCGCCACAGACTGATCTCCTTTGACTGATAAATGACTGAATGCGCTGGCGGGTCAAACATTCATGACTTGCGCAGAACCACATCTCTTGTCGTACTTCTACTTCTCTTACTTCTCTATTCCTTCTCTTTTGTTTACCAAACCCGCGCTAGAGCAGCTCACGCACTTTGGCTACCACGTTATCAACGGTGAAACCAAAATGCTCGAACGCTACTTCCGCTGGCGCCGACTCTCCAAAACGATCCAATCCAACCACGGCGCCTTTAAGGCCCACGTATTTTAACCAGCCGGCTGAGACTCCCGCCTCAATAGCGACACGAGCGGTCACCTCAGAGGGCAACACCTTTTCTCGATATGCCGCGTCCTGGGCATCAAAAACATCGGTGCTTGGCATCGATACCACGCGCACAGCCGTGTCCTCTTTTGAGAGTACCTCTGCCGCCTGCATCGCAAGACTTACTTCCGAACCCGTGGCAATCAAGATGGCCGCGGGATCGCCGTCGCAATCCCGAAGAATGTAGCCCCCGCGAGCAATAAGGTCGCGGGTGTGACGGTCTCTTGGCTGATGCGGCAGATTCTGGCGGGAGAGGGCCAGGCTGCTGGGCCCATCCGATCGATCGATAGACTCGCGCCACGCGACAGCGGTCTCCACCGCATCACATGGCCGCCATACCGACATATTGGGTATGAGTCGCAAACTGGCAATGTGCTCGACGGGCTGGTGAGTTGGTCCGTCTTCACCAAGTCCAATCGAATCATGCGTAAACACAAAAATCTGTCGGATACCCATCAACGCCGCCATCCGAAGTGCGTTTCGGGCGTAATCCGAGAAGACCAAAAAAGTGGCGCTATAGGGAATCAAGCCGCCATGCAGGGCTATCCCGTTACATAACGCCGCCATCCCGAATTCCCGCACGCCAAAATAAATATAGTTCCCGCTCGCGTCCTCATGCGAGACGGGTTTTGAACCTGTCCAGATCGTGAGATTGGACCCGGCAAGATCGGCAGACCCACCCACCAACTCAGGCAACAAAGGGCCGAATCCATCCAGCGCCATCTGCGACGCCTTGCGCGACGCGACGGTCGGAGATTGCGCATCCAGCGCATGAATAAATTCGTCAGCATTTCGCGCCCAATCAGGGGGCAACTCGCCAGCCGCGCGGCGTTCAAATTCAGTCGCCATATCCGGAAACGCCTCTCGGTAAGCAGCTAGCTTTTCTTCCCACTGCGCCTGTGCGCTCGCACCCCGTGCAAGCGCGCTCCAGTCCGATCGAATATCGTCGGGCACTTCAAATGGAGCATGGGTCCAGCCAATCGCCTGTCGCGTGAGCGCAATCTCATCATCACCTAGCGGGGCGCCATGAGACGACTCTTTGCCTTGTTTATTGGGCGAGCCCCAACCAATTATCGTTTTGCAGCAAATAAGAGCGGGTCTCGCTTCATCTGCCCGTGCGCTCTCGATCGCACGATGAATCGACTCGGGATCGTGGCCGTCGACCTGTTCGATCACCTGCCAGCCATAGGAGCGAAAACGAGCCGGCGTATCGTCCGTAAACCACCCGCCCACGTCGCCATCGATAGATATGCCGTTATCGTCCCAAAAGGCGACCAGCTTACCCAGCCCCAAGGTGCCGGCAAGCGAGCAGGCCTCATGAGAAATGCCCTCCATCATGCAGCCATCGCCCATGAAAACGTAGGTGAAATGATCAACAATGGCGTGACTATCTCGGTTGAACTGAGCGGCCAGCATTTTTTCAGCCAGCGCCATGCCCACGGCGTTGGTTATCCCCTGCCCGAGTGGCCCGGTCGTGGTTTCGATTCCAGGCGCATAGCCGTATTCCGGATGCCCCGGGGTTCTTGAGTGCAGCTGGCGAAAATTCTTAAGCTCTTCCACAGGCAGGTCGTAGCCCGACAGATGAAGCAGCGCGTAGTGCAGCATGGAACCATGACCATTCGACAACACAAAGCGATCACGATCGGGCCAGGCAGGATTGGCGGGATTATGTTTAAGGAAGTCAGACCAGAGCACTTCGGCGATATCGGCCATCCCCATCGGCATACCGGGATGACCGCTTTTGGCTCTTTGAACCGCGTCCATGGCCAACGCCCGGATCGCATTCGCCTTGTCTCTTCGATCACTCATGCCGATATCTCACTCTTATTCATGCGCATCATTAAATGGAGTCGTGTTTTCCTATTTCTGCCAAGACCCTTCGTTCTCTCTTACCCAGGCCAGCCACGTTCTGTGTAACTCCGGCGTGACCGCTGCAAGCGCCGAACGCTTGGTGAACTTTCGACAATCCAGTGGATTTCCCTGAATGGTCGAAAAGCCACCGCCGGCCTCGTGCAGGATCAAACTGCCGGCAGCGTAATCCCACATTCTCTGACCCCCGTGAATATATAACTGCGAGCGACCCGCTGCGAGCCAACACCACTCCAGCACCGATGAGCCGAGATTTCGCTGG
>RGTL01000139.1 GCA_010025385.1 Gammaproteobacteria bacterium
GGTGCTGAGCACGGGCCTTTCTGTGGTGACCCTTTCGCTGGTACTGGCGTTCTACGGGTGATGTTGGCCTGAACTGGGGTCGGGCTTAATCGCCCGCTGACGCGAGGCCTTGCCCGCTCATCACGGCAAGATGGGTAGCGACGCTTTGCGCGAGCGCGTCCAGGTCATAACCGCCCTCCAGCGCGGAAAGCAGCCGTCCGTGACAGTACTGATCCGCGCATTCCATGAGCCGCGCGGTCATCCAGCCGTACTGCTCGGTACTGAGGTTGATGGCCCCGAGCGGGTCCGCGCGATGGGCATCGAATCCCGCCGAAATGAGGATCATGTCGGGCTTGAAGTCATGAATCGCAGGCAGGATCTTTTCCTGAAAGGCCGCCCGATAGTCCTCATCGCCGGCACCGGCGTTCATCGGGCAATTGAGCGTGGCTCCGTTCCCTGCACCGATACCCGTCTCGCTGCGTGACCCGGTGCCGGGGTAATGCGGGTATTGGTGGGTACTGATAAAGAAGACGCTCGGGTCTTCTTCGAATAAATGCTGCGTGCCGTTGCCATGGTGCACGTCCCAATCGACGATAAGAATCTTTTCAAGACCGTGGTGTTTCTGAAGATAGCGCGCCGTGATGGCAATGTTGTTAAAAAGGCAAAAGCCCAGTGCTTCACCGTGTTCGGCATGATGGCCAGGCGGGCGAATCAGCGCGAAGCCATTATCGACCTCGCCGCTGATGATGCGGTCGCTGAGGGTGAGCATGGTGCCAACGGCCAGGCGGGCAATCTCAAACGAGTCGGCGCTGATGGCCACATCCGGCGAATCCAGATACGGTCGACCTTGCTCACAGCTTAATTTGGCCCTAGCGAGAAGTTCGGGATCATGCATGGAAAGAATCGCATCCGGTTCACATACGGTGGCGCTGACTTTCAGCAGAGACGAAAACCACGACTGCGCATCCAGAAACCCTAGCGTGTGCGATATTCGCGCGGCCCGCTCCGGATGGCCAACACCGGTATCGTGATCGAGAAAACGGGCGTCACTGGCAAATGCGGTCTTCATAGGCGTGATTCCAGAAATGATTGTTGGGCCGGTTAAAATGAAGAGGGATTCAAGTCCCATCGACTGTCGCTGGCTCGCTGGCGAACTGCTCGACGGCGCGTTTTTGACCAGTATAACGAAGCCAAACGCTCCGACTTCCGTGCGGATCGTGCTCAAATAAGGCCCTTACTGCCCAAAGATCCTGCTGAATGACTATCGCGCAACTGGCCTGGGGCCTTTCGATCGTAGCCGCTTTGTTTCTGGCTGGCCGCGCGTGGCCGGTTAAAGCGCGAAACGGAGGGTCGATTGTCGCCAATGCCTCGATGTCATGGGAATCGAGCGATGTCTTTACGGTGGGCACCTATAACATTCATCGCGCTCGGGGACTCGACGGCAGAAAAGATCTGGCACGCATTGCAAATGTAATCCGGGATACCGATATCGTGGCTCTGCAGGAAGTCGAGGGAACCAGTCTTTTCCGGCCTCGCGATCAGGCGAGCCGCCTGGCGCAACGCCTTAAACGATGTATGCATTTTGCGCCCACGCGAAAACTCATTTTTTTCCCACAGAGGGGAAATGCCTTGCTCAGTCGTTTGCCGATCGCGGATTGGCACACCGTTCCGGTGTTTCCCTCGACGGGAAGAGCGCATCGATCTTTTAGCGTCTATCGAATGGCGAGCCGGCACGGTGACGTTCATATATTGAACACCCATTTATCGAAACCGGCAGAGGGCGAGCAGCCGCTGAAGGCCGTCATGCAAGCGTTTGCCCGTTATCCGCGCGCGGTGTTGCTGGGTGATTTCAACGCGACCTCCGATGATCCGGCCATGCGCCGATACCTGCCCGAGGATGCGACCGACGCGCTTTCGGACGTGGAGCCGACGCAGCGACGCGTGGATATGATTTTATTGAGAGGGCTGACGGCAGAAGCCGTGTGGAGTGCGCCGGCCGGGCCGTCCGACCACCCTTATTTTGCGGCTCGACTGCGCCTGGACCGGCGCTCAAGCTAGGGCGATTACACCTCAAAGCCAGCAGTCTTGAGCGCGGTCTGCGCCTTATCCGCGATGGCAGGCTGCGGACGGTCCGATCGCCACCACCGCATCCAGCGGGCAACGTCCTTGGCAAGACCTTTTTCACAGCGTGAGGCGTCGGGGTAGGCCTGCATCGCGTCAAGGTCAATCAAGACCACCTCGTTTGCGGTGATCAGTACATTGGAGGGTTTCATATCGCCGTGAGACAACAGACTCTCCCGCATGATGCGAAGGTTGTGAGCCACTGTCTGCATAACGCGATCGACGGTCTTGGGATCCGAGTCGTCCGTGAGCGTATCGGCGCAGATGCTGTCGTCGATGTGCTCGTACACGAGCCACGATTGGGCGCGCACCCCAAACCGGCGCTCCTGAATCCATGCGACCGGCCTTAGGGCGCGAATACCGACCTGGGAAAGTGTCTGGGCGTATTGAAAGTTGTTCTGTGCCCTTGAGGCCTTGAAAACAAGGCGTATGCGATGCCAGGCGTTTTTGACAGGGTAATGCTTTACAACAATGGAGCGGCCATCAAAAGACGTGCGCGCGACGGCAGTTTTGGCATCGTCCTTAAGAATCTCAGCTCTGGGCTCGAGAAAAACGCGATTAGGATCCTCCAGCAGCTGGTCGAGCAGAGGGGATTGGTAAGAGGAAAGGTATTGGGCGAAAAGTCGGCCCGACTGTTTTTCGAGAAGATCGTTCTTGAGCAGAGAGAACCGATTCTCGCCACGGTTCGATGGGTCTGGCGTCACGTACCCCTGACTCGCTCAACGGAGGCTTTCGCGATCGGCATCGATTGTGCGGGCACCGGACGGCGTTGTGGGGAGCGACGCTTTTCGGCTTGATAGAGTCTTTGAGCGCGCCGGTCTACGCCCTGCCAGAAGTCCTGCTCGTTGGCCAGAATATCCCTCAGCGGCGCGCTTGAATAGATTTTCATAAAGCGCAATCGATCGCGATCGGTGAGCTTTAGATCCATGCTCGAATAGTGCAGGCCGGCAACGTCCTTGATGCGCCAACGTCTGGGGGTACTGCCTCGCAGCTGCATCCGATGCAGGTCAATAACGGCCAGTCGACTGCTTTGAGGGATTATCTTTTCATTTTCATAACCAGGCTGCAGCAGAAAATGCACCAGATAAAAGTCCCGGTGATTGGCGCCACTTTGATGAAGGCGCCTCGCGATGGTCGCAAGCTGTGTGATCAGCCAGCGCTTAAAGCGTATCTCGCTGCTGTCTTTAAGCGGGCGGGATTTCCATGGGCTGCAGAACTCCTCGAGGCTTTGGGCATCGGTAATTTCATCGGTGATGATGAAGGACTGCCGGCGGGCCGGGCTGCCCGACGCGGTGCCGTATCCGGCGATGCTGAGCGTATCAATTCCGAGGCGCTGCAGATGATGAGCGCCATGCCACTCGTTCATGGCGCCAATAACGGGCAGTCGAAGATAAGACAGGTTTTTGATGATCTCCTGCCAGCCGACACCGGTATGGGTTTTAAGGAAATACCGCTGGTTGTTTCGCTCAAAGCGAACGGTGCGCCGCCCCGGCGCCTCCCGGTACACCTCGCCGCCAAGCGACATGATGTCCTCAAATTGACCCAGTGATTCCAGATCTTTCCTAAGGAAAACCCACGGACTTGTCGAGGGCCTTGCGGGTGTTTGCCTCGAAAGGGCTTTTTGCCCGACGATCGTTTCGATAGCATCGGCTGCGCTTTTGGGCATCTGATAGAGGCTGGTTTGCGCACCGTAGGTGAGCCCGTTCTGAGACCAGCGTTGTCGGTCTTCGGTCAGCAGTGCTGAAGCCAGCTCGAAATCCAGTTGGTCCTGATCAAACGGAGACGGTAGAACCTTGCCGGCATCTGCTATCGCGATATGGCCGGCGTATCCGCAGACATCGGTGGCCAGCACCGGCAGCCCCGCCGCGATCGCCTCCAGCAGTATGGTTCCGGTATTTTCCATGTAGGCCGGATGCACCAGCAGGTCACCGGCGGCCAGCAGTTCTGGAATGTCGGTTCGTCCGCCAACGAACTGCACCTGCTCGGCAACGCCCAGTTTTTGGGCGAGTCGGAGATAAGGGCTCGCCTGATCCTGCCCGATCACCACGAGTCGCGTGGTCCTGGTAAGCGACTCAGGCAAATGGGCAAGGGCGATCAGCGCCCGATCCAGCCCCTTGGTTTTGAAACCCGAGCCGACGAATAGCAGTAACGCGTCGGATGGCGATACGCCGAGCGTGTCGCGGATCTTGTGCCTTACGCTCTCGCGATGGGCTACCGGTCGACGGTCAAGATCGAGCGTCGGTGGCAGCAGATGAAAGCGCTCTTCTTGAGTGCCGTAGTACTGCTGATAGACGGTTTTCTCGCGCTGAGAAAGAGAGAGGATCTGGGTTTCGCTGTCGCGACTGAAAACGGCTTTTTCGTACGTGTACAGATGATGGTAACGGGGCGTCAGTCGATACAGGGGCCCGTACTGCGGTGCCGTTCTGCCGAGATAACAAAAATCAGCACCGTAATACACATCCAGACCCGGCATCTTGTTGAAACCCACAATCGCATCGAAGCGCTGAGGCGCTGTGGCTTTTTGCATCTGATTGAAGAACCGCCGGTCACGCACGTGGTTGCCGCCGATACGACTGGCTGGCAGAACATTAAGACTTACCCCGTGGGGTTTGTCTCCCTGCCACTCTGAGGTGTAAACGTGCACCTCATGGTCGCGCTGCTGGCATTCGTTCAGGATACGCAAAAAGTCCCTCTGGAGGCCGCCGTAGGGAAAATACTTATAAAGACAGAGCGCTAGCTTCATGTTGTGGGGGTCGACCGGCAGGTCGTGCGCAGAGCGGATAGTTTAACTGGTCTTAAAAAGCGGCCGATTGCCGTTTCGCTCCCAGCGCAGCGCGGTCTCACAAATGATCTCAAGATTATCGTAGCGCG
>RGTL01000140.1 GCA_010025385.1 Gammaproteobacteria bacterium
CGTTCTTGTGGAGACAACGATGATCGCAAAACGATTCCAAAAACTGCGAACGGCGCTTTTTGCCGCGGCGGGGGTGGGTGCCTTATGGGCAGTGCCCGCGGCCGTTCAGGCGGAGTGGGGGCTCAATCTGCAGCGGCCCGTAACGGAAATCGCCCGCGTCCAGTTTGATCTGCACATGCTGATTACCTACATCGTGACCGTGATCGGCGTGATTGTATTTGGCGTCATGTTTTATTCGATCGCGAAGTTTCGCAAAAGCAAAGGCGCTCAGGCCGCCAAATTCTCTCACTCGACCAAGGCTGAGGTGCTCTGGACGGTAATACCGACGCTAATCCTGATCGGCATGGCGGTGCCTTCTACCAAAGCACTGCTGCTGATGGAAGACACCACAGATTCCGACATGGTGCTCAAAGTCACGGGCTATCAGTGGGGCTGGCAGTATGACTATATGGAGGACGGTGTTTCGTTCTTCAGCAAACTCGCCACCCCGCAGAGTCAGATCACCGGTACCGAGGCCAAGGGCGAGAACTACCTATTGGAAGTGAACAACCACGTGGTGTTACCGGTCGGGAAGAAAGTTCGCCTGTTGCTGACCGCTAAAGATGTGATCCATGCGTGGTGGGTTCCCCAACTTGGCGGCAAGAAAGACGCCATCCCGGGCTACATCAATGAGATGTGGATCCGTGCCGATGAAACGGGCACCTTCCGCGGCCAATGCGCCGAGCTCTGCGGTAAAGACCATGGCTATATGCCGATTGTGGTCGACGTGGTTGAAGAAGCCGAATACCAAGCCTGGATTGAAAGCCAGAAGAAAAAGAGCTGAGCCTCTCCCGATTTCAAACTAAAAGATTTAACTTAAATAGGAGTTATACCTATGTCTACCGCGGTTGCAGACCATCATCACGACGAAGTGCCCAAGGGCATTACGCGCTGGTTGTTTACCACTAACCACAAAGATATCGGAACGCTTTACCTATGGTTCTCGTTCATCATGTTCCTGGTGGGCGGCGCGATGGCGCTGGTGATTCGCGCGGAGCTCTTCCAGCCGGGTCTTCAGGTGGTCGATCCCCACTTCTACAACCAGATGGTGACCGTGCATGCGCTGGTCATGATCTTTGGTGCGGTGATGCCGGGCTTTGTTGGGTTTGCCAACTGGATGCTGCCCATGATGGTCGGCGCGCCCGATATGGCGCTGCCGCGGATGAATAACTGGAGTTTCTGGCTGCTGCCGTTTGCGACCTCGCTGCTGATCGCGTCGCTCTTTGTTCCGGGCGGCGGTCCTGCCGCGGGATGGACAATCTATCCCCCGCTTTCAGTACAGGGGGGCATGGGCGTGGATCTGACGATTTTCACCATTCACATCCTTGGTATGTCCTCGATTCTGGGCGCGATTAACATCATCGCGACGATTATGAATATGCGCGCTCCGGGCATGACGCTGATGAAGATGCCGCTCTTTGTCTGGACCTGGGTGATTACGGCGTTCTTGCTGATCGCCGCCATGCCGGTTCTGGCAGGCGCGGTCACCATGCTTCTGACCGACCGTCATTTCGGCACGTCGTTCTTTAATGCCGCCGGCGGCGGTGACCCGGTCATGTTCCAGCATATCTTCTGGTTCTTCGGCCACCCGGAGGTGTACATCCTGATTCTTCCGGCTTTCGGAATCATCTCACAGGTGATCCCGACCTTCGCGCGCAAGCCGTTGTTTGGCTACAGCTCGATGGTGTTTGCGACCGCAGGTATCGCCTTCCTGTCGTTTATCGTTTGGGCGCACCACATGTACACCGTAGGTATGCCGCTCTCTGGTGAGCTGTTCTTCATGTATTCCACCATGTTGATTGCGATCCCGACCGGCGTGAAGATCTTCAACTGGTTGGCGACGATGTGGCGCGGCAGCATGACGTTTGAAACGCCCATGCTCTACGCGATTGCAACGGTTGCGCTCTTCACCGTTGGAGGTCTTACGGGCCTGATGATGTCGATCACGCCGGCGGACTTTCAGTATCACGATACCTACTTCATCGTGGCGCACTTCCACTATGTGATTTTCTGTGGCTCGGTGCTGGCCATGTTTGCGGGCGTTTACTACTGGCTGCCCAAGTGGACCGGCCACATGTACGACGAGAAACTGGGCAAGCTTCACTTCTGGCTGACGGTTATTGCGTTCAACGTGACGTTCTTCCCGCAGCACTTCCTTGGCTTTGCCGGTATGCCGCGTCGTATCCCGGATTACGCGCTGCAGTTCGCCGAGTTCAATATGGTCTCAAGTATTGGCGGCTTCGTGCTTGGTTTCTCCCAGCTGATTCTGCTGTGGGTGGTGATCAAAGCCATCCGCGGTGGCAAGAAAGCCACGGCCGAGGTCTGGGATAACCCGGAGGGCCTGGAGTGGACGGTCCCGTCTCCGGCGCCGTACCACACCTTCGCCACGGCACCTGAAGTTCGTTAGGCGCACCCTTGGAAGGGATGATGGCAACAGAAGCTCAAAAATCAGGCATTCGTAAAACCGTGACCATACTCGTCATCTTTGTGGTCGCGGTTTTTGCCTGGAGCATCATTAAATACGTGATTTAGCCCAGGGCGCAGCGCATGGACCGTCAACTGCAAAACAAGCACAACCGGAGAACCGTCGGCTGGCTGTCGCTGTGGGTGATCGGCATGTTCGGGTTTGGCTATGCGTTGGTGCCGCTCTATAACGTGTTCTGTGAGATAACCGGCCTGAATGGAAAAAGTGCCACGCTCTCCGAAGTGAGCGCCGTACCTTTGGAGATTGACCGGTCGCGCACGGTGACGGTGGAGTTTGCGGTTAACGTGAGCGGAATCCCCTGGCAGGTTGACGGGCCGCAGACGGTGCGGCTGAAGGTGCATCCGGGCGAGGCGACGACCGTCACCTATGCAGCCCACAGTCTGACGGACAGCGCTACGGCGGGACAGGCGGTGCCGAGCGTGACGCCTGCAAAAGCCGCTAGACACTTCCTGAAAACCGAATGCTTTTGTTTTAAGCGCCAAGAGCTCGCCGCGCGAGAAAGCAAAGTGATGCCGGTGACGTTCATTGTGGATCCCGATTTGCCCGCTGAGGTGAAAACCATCACGCTGTCGTATGCGGTCTATCCGGCAAACGAAAACTTAAAAAATAATTCTTAAAAATCCTGATTCGACTTACCGATTCTTATAACGAGGACCAATCAAATGAGTGCAGCACACGGTGGTTATTATCTGCCTGATCCCACAAAGTGGCCCACGATCACATCGATGGGGCTTTTCCTGCTGGCGCTCGGTTTTATCCTGGACCTACATCACCTGGCTCCCGGCCCGTGGCTGATGATCGCAGGCACGGTCGTGCTTGTGCTGATGATGTACGCCTGGTTTGGCGAGGTGGCCACCGAGAGCGAGGCGGGCAAATACGACGGTCAGGTCGACACGTCTTTTCGCATGGGTATGAGCTGGTTCATCTTCTCCGAGGTGATGTTCTTCGGCGCTTTTTTTGGTGCTCTGTTTTACACACGCATTTTGTCGGTGCCGTGGATTGCCGGGGAAGAGCTGCTGTGGCCCGGGTTTGAGGCGACGTGGCCGACCGCCGGGCCGGCAGGCGCGACTTATATTGGACCTAATGCGCATGACGTGCCGCCCGGCCAGTTTTCGAGCATCGGGGCGTTTGGTATTCCGCTTTTAAATACCATACTGTTGCTGGCTTCCAGCGTAACCGTCACCTTCGCGCATTGGGCGCTTAAAAAGAGCCAGCGCGGGGCGCTAATCTTCTGGCTATTTGTGACCGTGGCGCTTGGCGCTGCCTTTATGTACTTCCAGGTGTACGAGTACATCGAGGCCTACACCCAACTGGGGCTTACGCTCGGTTCAGGCGTATACGGTGCCACCTTCTTTATGCTGACTGGTTTTCACGGCTTCCACGTGACGGTAGGGGCTATTACCCTGGCCGTCATTCTGGTGCGCTGCATGAAGGGCCACTTCAAGCCCGACGAGCACTTTGGATTTGAGGGCGCCGCCTGGTACTGGCATTTCGTCGATACCGTCTGGGTGGGCCTCTTTATCTTTGTTTATATCCTGTAAAACAACGAAATATGGACGAATGGCGCCGCCTCTCTCGGGCGGCGCTTTCGTTTTATCGGACGAGCGAGATTGCGGAGCGAGTAACCCGGGCACGCCGGAAGCAAGAAAAAAGGGCGGCGCGTTATTGCGTTTGGGTTTGAATAGCCGCTTTTTGCAGGGAACCGCTTGGCTTGATGGCGCCGGTGTAGAGTCCCACCACGATAAGAATAAAGAGCACGATCCAGATACCGACGCGGTAGGTCAGCGCTTTCACGGTCCCTGTGCCGCGGCCTTTCTCGCGCATCATAGTCATCATCGCATAGCCAAGACTGAAGATCATGGCGAGCAAAAGCAAGATGATGATTACTTTAGTTAGCACGGGCGTGAGTCATGAGATTGAGAGTCGTCAGATGGTATCAGAGTCCCCCGCGCATTCAGTGAATTACACATCATCTTGACCATGCGCCGTGTACTCTCATGGACCGCGATTCCACTCATCTTCGTAGCGCTGATATCTCTGGG
This sequence comes from Gammaproteobacteria bacterium, assembly GCA_010025385.1. GTDB lineage: Bacteria > Pseudomonadota > Gammaproteobacteria > Arenicellales > UBA868 > UBA868. Next base: position 4,567 of record RGTL01000140.1, read on the forward strand.
TTTTTGGCAGCTCGAGCGCGCGAAGGAAAAGCAGGCACTTCTGGATGAGTTTGCCGCCCGCGTTGGGCAACCACCCATTGCAGTTTCTGGCGAGCGGCTGGGCGCGGGTCAAAGCGGCGCCGCCGCGACGATCCGGGGTCGTTTTGACGGGCAGGGGCAGTTCCTTTGGGACAACCGGACCTATGAGGGTCGGCCCGGCTTTCACGTGCTGACGCCTTTTGTGATTCTGGGCAGCGACACGCGAATTTTGGTGGATCGCGGCTGGATAGCGCTTGAAGGCGGTCGAGAAGATCTGCCCCGGCCGTCGGTACCCTCAGGCGAGCGGGAAGTGGCTGGCCGTCTTTACGAGCCGCT
>RGTL01000015.1 GCA_010025385.1 Gammaproteobacteria bacterium
TCTGCGCTTCGCTATTCGTGAAGGTGGCCGTACCGTCGGCGCCGGCGTGGTCTCCAAGATCATCGCCTAAGGCTAACGGGATAGGGTGGAGAAATCGTAACGAATAGGCCAGTAGCTCAATTGGCAGAGCGGCGGTCTCCAAAACCGCAGGTTGGGGGTTCGATTCCCTCCTGGCCTGCCAGACGATACGGAACAACCGCTCGGTCAAAACGATAAACCCTTAGCTTCATTCGAAACGTTTCACAAAAAGCGAACAAAGACACAGGCATGTTAGTAGACAGACTTAAACTGGTAGCGTCAGCCGCGGTGGTCATAGCCGCCGTGGGCGTTTTCTACTGGTTGCCTGACGCGTCGACGCTCATTCGAGCGCTTATCGTAGTCGCGGGGGTGATTATCGCCGCGGGTATCGCGCTGACTTCTGAGGGCGGCAAGTCGGTCTGGCAGTTTGCCCTGGCGACACGGGGCGAGGTTCGCAAGGTCGTGTGGCCAACGCGGCGGGAAACCATTCAGTCGACCCTGATCGTGATTGTGATGGTCCTCGTGGTCGGCATTTATCTTTGGCTATTGGACGCTTTTTCCTTCTGGGCAATCTACGATCTGGCTTTGGGCCTCGGATAAAAACCTATGACCGAAACAGTTGCTTCCGATCTGACGACCGAGGCCGGCGCCGCCGTCCCATCGGACATGCAGTGGTTTGTTGTACAGGCCTTCTCGGGCTTTGAGAAACATGTACAGACGTCGTTGCGTGAGTACATTCGCCGGGCGGGCATGGAGGATCACTTTGCTGAGATTGAGGTGCCAACCGAGCAGGTAGTGGAGCTTCGTAATGGACAGAAGCGGACGAGCGAGCGGAAGTTTTTCCCCGGCTATGTGCTGGTGCGCATGCGCATGAGTGACGAATCCTGGCACCTGGTTAAGTCGGTTCCGAAAGTGTCGGGGTTTGTTGGGGGGACAGGGTCCAAGCCGGTCCCCATTAAAGATGAAGAAGCGCAGGCGATCCTGCAGCAGGTTCAGGAGGGCGCTCACAACCCACGGCCGAAGTACACCTTCGCCCCGGGCGAGGTCGTCCGCGTTATTGATGGGCCTTTCAAAGAATTTAGCGGGACGGTTGAAGATGTGAACTTCGAGAAAAGCAAGCTCAAGGTGTCGGTATCGATATTTGGCCGATCGACGCCCGTGGAGTTGAGTTTCAGTCAGGTCGAAAAGGCTTAGTCGCTCCCATTGGGGTGACTTGAAGCAACAGTGGTTTAACAGGGGAGCCGGAAGGCGCTTGAACCCAACGGAGTAAGAGATGGCAAAGAAAATCGATGCGTACATAAAACTGCAGGTGCCTGCAGGTGGCGCCAAACCCAGTCCGCCGGTAGGTCCGGCGCTCGGGCAGCATGGCGTAAACATTATGGAGTTCTGCAAGGCGTTTAATGCCGATACGCAGGACCTCGAGCCAGGTCTGCCGATTCCCGTAGTCATTACGGTGTACTCAGATAAGAGTTTTACCTACGTCAAAAAGACGCCGCCGGCGTCCATCCTTCTCAAGAAGGCAGCGGGTCTGGATAAAGGCAGCAGTGAGCCCAACAAAAACAAGGTAGCCAAACTGGGCCGCGCTGAACTCGAAGAGATTGCCAAAACCAAGATGCCTGATCTGAGCGCATACGACATGGATCAGGCTGTCAAAATTATTGCGGGTAGTGCTCGAAGCATGGGCATCGAAACGGAGGGCGTGTGATGAGCGTTCGAGGAAAACGATACCGTCAGGCGGCCGAGGGTACCTCTCAGGGCACCTTTTATTCGGTTGACGACGCGTTGGCGTTGGTGAAGAAAACAGCCTCCGCTAAGTTTGATGAAACCGTCGACGTCAGCATTAACCTTGGGGTTAACGCCAAGAAATCTGACCAGAACGTGCGCGGCGCGACCGTGTTGCCAAAGGGGACCGGGAAATCGGTTCGGGTAGCGGTGTTCGCCGACGGTGCTGACGCGGAAGCGGCAAAATCTGCCGGCGCAGACGTGGTGGGTCTGGACGACCTAGCGACAGCCGTTCAGGGCGGGCAGATTGATTTTGACGTGTGCATCGCAACCCCTGCGACCATGCGTGTCGTCGGCAAGCTCGGCCAAGTCTTAGGTCCGCGAGGCCTGATGCCCAATCCAAAAGTCGGGACGGTCACGCAGGATGTGGCTAAAGCGGTGACGAATGCCAAGGCCGGACAGGTGCAGTTTCGCACAGACAAAGCCGGCATTATTCATTGCCCAATCGGCAAGGCCTCTTTTGACGCCGACGCCTTGAAAGAGAACCTGATGGCGCTTCTTGACGCCTTGAATAAAGCCAAGCCGTCCGCGGCCAAGGGTCAGTATCTGAAGCGGCTGACGTTGTCGACCACGATGGGTCCAGGCGTGAAGGTTGATCGCGCGACCGTCGTTAATTAGGAGATATTTTTTAAGAGAGATTTGAGGGGCGGTGATGCTTGGGAGTCAGAGTAGCCCCGGCAGCACAGTCCGTCGAAGACCGCAGGTGCGAATAAAGGTAGGACACTTGATTCGCTTAATGGATTTCCGGCCTGCGCAGGCGGTGACCCCGATCCCGGAAGTTTCGGGTCAGGACACCAAGGTGTAACCCGTAAGGAGTAGTGCAAATGAGCCTTAATATCGAGCAGAAAAAAGCGGTTGTTGGCGAAGTGACACAGGTGTTAGCCGTGGCACAAGCTGCTGTTCTGGCCGAGTATCGAGGGCTAACCGTTGCGCAAATTACTCAGTTGAGGGGCGCGGCTCGTAGCGCCGGCGTGGACGTGCGTGTAGTGAAAAACACGCTTGCCAAGCGCTGTGTTGCCGAGTCGAGCTTCGAGTGTTTGACCGACCATTTTGTGGGACCGCTGCTGATGTCTTCTTCGGAAGATCCTGTGGCGGTAGCGAAGGTGGTTTCCAATTTTGCAAAAGACCATGATCAACTGAAGATAATGGTCGGTGCCATGAATGGCGACCTCTTAGATGAGGCGGCGATCAAGGCGTTGGCAAAACTGCCGGGTCGTGACGAATTGCTCGCCACACTGGTGGGAACCATGGCGGCGCCCATGACCAAATTGGTCCAGACACTCAACGCTATCCCCTCGCAGTTTGTGCGAACGCTGGCTGCCGTTCGGGACGCTCGTCCCGAGGAGCAGGCCGCGTAATAAGCGGTGAGGCGCTTGAGCCAAGAAATTTCCAATTCAAGGAGAATCAAATGAGTCGTGAAGAAGTGTTGAATGCTGTAGCCGAAATGTCCGTGCTGGAGCTATCACAGCTGATAAAAGACATGGAAGAGAAATTCGGCGTGTCTGCCGCCGCTGCCGTAGCGGTTGCCGCGCCGGCCGCCGGTGGTGCCGGTGGTGATGCGGCCGCAGCTGAAGAAAAAACCGAATTCGACGTCATGTTGACTGCGTTCGGAGACAAGAAGGTTGGCGTCATTAAGGCCGTTCGTGGCGTGACTGGTCTTGGCCTGAAAGAGGCAAAAGACCTGGTGGAGTCTGCGCCAGCTGCCATTAAAGAAGGCGTTAGCAAAGCCGAAGCCGAAGACATCAAGAAGCAACTTGAAGAAGCGGGCGGTACCGTAGAAGTCAAGTGATGTCGTCGGCTCGATCTGGGCTTGGGTTCAGATCGACGTTGACTCCGGGGTATGCAGGCCGACAGGCGAAGCCGTCGGCCTGACACTCCAAAAGCGTGCGATCTTTCTTTGATAGGTCGCCCGCATTCCCCTAACTGCGCTGAGAGGGCTCCATGGCTTATACCTTTACCGAAAAAAAGCGGATTCGTAAGAGTTTCAGCTCCCGTTCTGGTTCAGAACAGGTTCCTAACCTTCTGGAAATCCAGAAGGCGTCTTACCGCAAACTCCTTCAGGCCAATGTGGAGCCGTTACAGCGGATCGACGAGGGTCTTCAGGCAGCATTCAAGTCTGTTTTCCCCATTGAGAGCTATAACGGCGCTGCCTCACTGGATTTTGTGAGCTACCGCCTAGAGACGCCCCGGTTTGATGTGCGTGAGTGCCAGCAGCGCAGCATGGTTTACTCCGCGCCTCTACATGCGACCCTTCGTCTGATCATCTTCGACAAGGGTGAATCCGGTGCCGCAAAGGTGCTTCGCGACATAAAAGAGCAGGAGGTCTACATGGGTGAGATGCCCTTGATGACCGAGAACGGCACCTTTGTCATCAATGGAACCGAGCGCGTCATCGTGTCTCAACTGCATCGGTCGCCCGGTGTGTTCTTCGACCATGACAAGGGTAAAACCCATGCCTCCGGAAAGCTCTTGTTCAATGCGCGAGTTATTCCCTACCGTGGGTCATGGCTGGATTTTGAGTTCGATCAGAAGGATCTGCTGTTTGTTCGTATTGACCGGCGCCGTAAACTCCCGGCAACGATCGTCCTGAAGGCGCTGGATTATTCTGCTGAGGAAATCCTCAGCATGTTCTTTGATAACGATCGCATCACTCTGCATCCCGAGTCGGCCGAGATAGATCTCGTCGCAGAGCGCCTTCGAGGTCAAGAGTTAGATTTTGATATCAAAACCGCCACCGGCAAGATGGTGGTAGAGGCGGGCAAACGTATTACGGCTCGCCATATCCGCGAACTGGAAAATTCAGGCATGAAGACACTGTCCGTGCCCGATGTGTACCTTCATGGGCGGGCACTTGCTCGCGATCTCGTGGATATGGAGACCGGAGAAGTGCTGGCTTCAGCCAACGAGGAGGTCACGAAAGATCTGCTGGAGAAATTTCGGGAAATTGGCGTTCAGTCATTTGAGATCATCTACACAAACGATCTTGATAAAGGACCGTATATTTCTGACACGCTTCGCACGGATGACTCCAAATCAGCGCTTGAGGCTCAAGTCGAAATTTACCGGATGATGCGCCCGGGAGAGCCGCCAACAAAGGACGCGGCCGAGCAGTTGTTCAAGAATCTATTTTTCAATATCGATCGCTATGATTTGTCGGCAGTCGGTCGGATGAAGATGAACCGGCGCCTGGGTCGGGTCAGCGATGAAGGTCCCGGTATCCTCAGTCAGCAGGATATTGTCGATGTGATGAAGACGCTGGTTGAGCTTAAGAACGGAAACGGGGAAACCGACGATATTGATAATCTGGGTAACCGTCGCGTTCGCTCCGTGGGCGAGCTGGTTGAGAATCAGTTCCGAATCGGTCTCGTCCGTGTCGAGCGGGCCGTCAAAGAGCGGCTCTCCATGGCGGAGTCCGAGAATTTAACGCCGCAGGATCTTATCAACGCGAAACCGGTGTCTGCGGTGATTAAGGAGTTTTTCGGATCGAGTCAGCTGTCGCAGTTCATGGACCAGACCAATCCCCTGTCGGAGGTCACCCACAAACGACGCGTGTCGGCTTTAGGCCCTGGTGGGTTAACGCGGGAGCGGGCGGGCTTCGAGGTTCGCGACGTTCACCCGACGCACTACGGTCGGGTGTGTCCCATTGAAACGCCTGAAGGCCCCAATATTGGTTTGATCAACTCGCTGGCGATTTTCGCTCAGACCAACGAGTACGGATTTTTGGAAACCCCGTATCGGAAGGTCGTGAATAAGAAAGTCACCGATGAGTTCGTTTATCTTTCAGCGATTGAGGAGGGGGAGTACGTCATCGCGCAGGCCAACGCCAACCTCAACACCAAAGGGGAGTTGACCGACGAGCTGATTTCTTGCCGATACCACAACGAATTCACGCTCTCGACGCCCGAGAGCGTGCAGTTCATGGATATTGCGCCCTCTCAGATCGTCTCAGTGGCGGCTGCATTGATACCGTTTCTTGAGCACGACGATGCTAACCGTGCCCTTATGGGTTCAAACATGCAGCGCCAGGCGGTACCCACGCTGCAAAGCGAGAAGCCTCTTGTCGGCACCGGAATCGAGCGCAAAGTGGCCTCGGATTCAGGCGTGGTCGTGGTCGCCAATCGCGGCGGTGTGGTGAATGCCGTCGACGCGTCGCGCATCGTGGTCAAGGTAGATGATGCCGAGGCGGGACGTGGAGACCCAGGCGTCGATATTTACAACCTCGTGAAGTACACGCGCTCCAATCAGAACACCACGATTAACCAGCGCCCGCTGGTAACTGTGGGAGACAAGATAGCCGCTGGTGATGTGCTCGCCGACGGCCCGTCGACCGATCTTGGAGAGCTGGCGCTGGGACGTAATGTTCTGGTCGCGTTTATGCCCTGGAACGGTTACAACTTTGAGGACTCCATTCTTATCTCAGAGCGTCTCGTGCAGGATGATGTCTACACGTCAATCCATATCGAGGAGTTGACCTGCACGGCCAGGGATACCAAGTTGGGCTCCGACGATGTGACTCGCGACATCCCGAATGTCAGCGAATCCGCGCTGGCCAGACTGGACGAATCGGGCATCGTATACATTGGTGCGGAGGTCAATCCCGGTGACATCCTGGTCGGTAAGGTCACCCCGAAAGGCGAGCAGCAACTGACGCCTGAGGAGAAACTGCTTCGAGCGATCTTTGGTGAAAAAGCCTCTGACGTGAAAGACACCTCACTGCGGATGCCTTCCGGCATGTCTGGCACCGTCATCGATGTACAGATCTTTACGCGTGATGGGGTGGAGAAGGATGCCCGTGCGTTATCGATCGAAGCCTATGAGCTCGAACGTATCAAGAAGGATCTGAAAGATCAGTATCAAATCGTTGAAGACGACGCGTACGACCGGATCGAGCGTCTGCTCACCGGAAAAGTGGCCGAGGGGGGTCCGGGCGATATCAAAGCGGGAGATAAGATCGCCAAGGCTTATCTGCAGACCATACCGCGGGAAAAGTGGGGTGAGATTCGCCTTCGCGAGGAAGCGGCGAATACCGCGCTCGAGCAGATCCGTGCGCAGCTTACGGTGCAGTCAAAGAAATTCGACGACTTGTACGATGAGAAGCGCAAAAAGCTTGAGGAGGGAGATGATCTTTCCGCAGGTGTGCTCAAGATGGTCAAGGTGTTTGTCGCGGTTAAGCGTCGCCTGCAGCCGGGTGACAAGATGGCCGGACGCCATGGCAACAAGGGCGTGATTTCGAAAATTGTTCCTGTAGAAGATATGCCCTATATGGAAGATGGCACGACCGTGGACATCGTGCTGAACCCTCTGGGTGTGCCCTCGCGAATGAACGTGGGACAGGTGCTGGAGTGTCATCTGGGATGGGCGGCACGTCATCTCGGCCGACAAATCAGCGAGATGTTGGATTCTGGTGCGGCTATGCAAGAGCTGCGGTCGCAGTTGGGCAAGGTCTATGGGACCGGTCGGCACCATGAAGACCTGAAGGATCTTTCCGATGACGAGGTGCAGGAGCTTGCACACAACCTGAGAGGCGGCGTGCCGATCGCAACGCCGGTCTTCGACGGCGCCAAGGAGTCGGAGATCAAGGAGTGGCTGAAAATCGCGGGTCTCCCGCAGAGTGGACAGGCTCGATTGATTGATGGCCGCACGGGCGACCACTTCGATCGACCGGTTACCGTCGGCTACATGTATATGCTGAAACTGAATCATCTGGTCGATGACAAGATGCATGCTCGCTCCACTGGCCCGTACAGCCTGATTACCCAGCAGCCGCTGGGCGGAAAGGCGCAGTTCGGCGGGCAGCGTTTTGGCGAAATGGAGGTCTGGGCGCTGGAAGCCTACGGTGCGTCATACACCCTGCAGGAAATGCTGACCGTCAAGTCGGACGACGTGGGTGGTCGAACGAAGATGTATGAAAACATCGTGCGGGGCGATCATCGAATGGAAGCGTCCGTTCCCGAGTCATTCAATGTGCTGGAAAAAGAAATAAGAGCGCTCGGATTGAATATCGAGCGGCGGGAAGATCGTTAATACGCCGATCGTCTCGTTATCTCGTCCTCACGCTCGAAAAAGGTTAAAGGAAAAAAATGAAAGATTTTTTCAGTCAGTTTTCAAGACACGATACAGTGGATCAGGAATTCGACAACATTCGGATTCGTCTCGCTTCGCCTGATCAGATTCGGTCCTGGTCCTTCGGGGAGGTAAAAAAGCCCGAGACCATTAATTACCGCACCTTCAAACCCGAACGCGACGGCCTGTTTTGCGCCAAGCTGTTTGGGCCGATTAGCGACTACGAATGCTTGTGTGGAAAGTACAAGCGCTTGAAGCATCGCGGCGTAGTCTGTGAGAAGTGCGGCGTCGAGGTGACGTTGTCTACGGTTCGGCGTGAGCGCATGGGCCACATTGAGTTGGCCAGCCCGGTTGCTCACATCTGGTTTTTGAAATCGTTACCGTCCCGTCTCGGCGTACTGCTGGACATGACCGTTCGAGAGATCGAGCGTGTCCTGTATTTCGAGGCTTATGTGGTTACCGATCCGGGTCTGACGGATTTGACCGCCGGCGCGCTTATGACCGAGGAGATGTACTACGAGGCGATTCAGCGGCACGGCTCTGAATTCGATGCTGGGATGGGCGCGGAAGCGGTGAAAGAGCTGCTCAAGGCCATGGATCTTAAGTCCCTCTCCGCTGAGCTTCGAGAAGAGTTGGCTGAGTCAACCTCCGAAACGAAGACCAAGAAGGTGAGCAAGCGGCTGAAAGTGGTCGAAGCCTTTTTGCATTCTGGAAATAAGCCCGAGTGGATGATCATGGAAGCGCTGCCGGTGCTTCCGCCTGATCTTCGACCTTTGGTGCCGCTGGAGGGGGGTCGCTTCGCTACGTCAGATCTCAACGACCTGTATCGCCGCGTCATTAACCGAAATAATCGCTTGCGGCGTTTGTTGGACCTGAACGCCCCGGACATCATCGTGCGAAACGAAAAGCGCATGCTTCAGGAGTCCGTCGATGCGCTGCTCGATAACGGGCGCCGCGGAAAAGCAGTTACGGGACCCAACCGACGACAGTTAAAGTCGCTGGCCGACATGATCAAGGGTAAGCAGGGTCGCTTCCGTCAAAACCTGCTGGGCAAACGTGTCGATTATTCCGGCCGTTCCGTTATCGTGGTTGGTCCGACGCTGAAACTCCATCAATGTGGCCTGCCGAAGAAGATGGCGTTGGAGCTCTTCCGGCCGTTCATCTACAGCAAACTTGAGCTTCGGGGACTTGCCACGACGATCAAGCAGGCGAAAAAGTTGGTGGAGTCCGAGGAGCCAGAGGTCTGGGACATTCTTGAGGAAGTGATTCGCGAGCACCCGGTCCTTCTGAACCGGGCGCCAACGCTGCATCGCCTCGGGATTCAGGCTTTTGAGCCGGTGTTGGTAGAGGGTAAGGCTATTCAACTGCACCCGCTGGTCTGCACGCCGTATAACGCGGATTTCGATGGCGACCAGATGGCGGTACACGTGCCACTGTCGATTGAGGCCCAGCTGGAAGCGCGCACGCTGATGATGTCCTCAAACAATGTGCTCTCGCCGTCTAACGGTGAGCCGATCATCGTGCCGTCTCAGGATATTGTGTTGGGTCTGTACTACATGACCCGTGAGCGCGTGAATGCGGTTGGCGAGGGGAAAGCCTTTACCGATGTGGCCGAGGTCAGACGCGCACTTAACGCGGGCGCGGTCTCTATCCACGCAAAGATCAAGGTGCGCATCGCTGAGTTCAGCAGATCGGAGGCGGGCGACCTCGAGGAAGTCATTCACCTGGTGGAGACCACGACCGGCCGGGCACTGCTGTCTGAGATTCTTCCCAAGGGATTGCCGTTTGGGCTTGTCAACAGGACGATGAACAAGCGCGCTATCTCTGCCGCGATTAACCAGTCCTACCGTGATGTTGGACTAAAGGATACGGTTATTTTCTGCGACCAGTTGATGTACACCGGCTTCGCCATGGCGGCAAAGGCGGGCGTGTCGATCGGCGTAGACGATATGGTGGTGCCGGACGGCAAGACATCGATCCTCGAGGCCGCTGAGGCGGAGGTGAAGGCCATTCAGGACCAGCATAGCCAAGGTCTCCTTACAGACGGCGAACGCTACAACAAGGTCGTTGATATCTGGACCCACGCGAGCGAACGCGTTGCCAACGAGATGATGGACGAGATCAAGGTCGACTACGTAACCAACAGCTCTGGGGAGACTGTCGAGCAGGATTCGTTTAACTCGATCTTCATGATGGCGGACTCCGGCGCTCGAGGCAGTCAGGCGCAGATTCGCCAGCTCGCCGGTATGCGGGGCCTGATGGCAAAGCCCGATGGCTCCATCATCGAGACGCCAATTACGGCGAATTTCCGTGAAGGGTTGAACGTTAACGAATACTTTATCTCGACACACGGTGCCCGAAAGGGCTTGGCCGATACGGCGCTGAAGACGGCTAACTCCGGTTACCTGACGAGACGTCTCGTTGACGTTTGCCAGGATTTGGTGGTCACCGAAGAAGACTGCGGCACCCAGAACGGCATTCTCAGAGAGGCGATCGTTCAGGGTGGAGAGGTTGTTATTCCGCTGAATGATCGAATTCTGGGGCGCTCCGTATCAGAGGACGTCGTTAGCCCGAGCGACGGCAGCACGCTGTTTGTTGCAGGGCAGATGATCGACGAGCATGGGGTAAAGGTTCTTGAGGCCCACAACGTCAACCATGTGCGCGTGCGTTCGGCCGTCACCTGTGAAACCCGGTACGGGATTTGCGCCACGTGTTACGGCCGGGATCTAGCCCGCGGGCATCTGGTCAGTCGTGGCGAGGCGGTCGGGGTGATGGCGGCACAGAGTATTGGCGAGCCCGGCACACAGCTGACCATGCGGACATTCCATATTGGTGGTGCGGCTTCCCGAACGGCGGCGGCCAGTCGAGTCGAAGTAAAAAATAACGGTAAGGCGTCCTGGGTGGGCGTGCGTGCGGTACAGCGGGATGACGGTGTTCACGTGGTGGTGTCCCGATCAGGTGAGCTCGTGATTCACGATCAGCACGGTGTGGATCGTGAGCGACATCGTGTCCCCTACGGTGCTGAAGTCATCGTCAGCGATGGGGATCAGGTGGAGAGCGGGCAGTTGATCGCTTCTTGGGATCCGCATACCCATCCGATCATCAACGAGGTGGCCGGAAAGGTCCGCTTCCAGAACATGGTGGAGGGCGTATCCGTCACCGAGCAGATGGACGAGCTCACGGGCTCCAGTACGTACCTCGTGATTGACCCCAAAAGCCGCCGCGGCGCGACTACGGATATCAAGCCGAGCGTGGAGCTCGTCGATGGGCGGAATAAGGTGAAAGCAGCTCATCAGATGCCTCCCGGCGCGTCTATTGTCGTCACCGACGGCGCTTCCATTGGCGTTGGCGAGGTGCTGGCGCGGATCCCGCAGGAGAGCTCAAAAACTCGCGACATCACCGGTGGTCTCCCCCGGGTGGCCGAATTGTTTGAAGCTCGAAAATCGAAAGAGCCGGCGATCCTCGCGGAGGCAACCGGCACCATCTCTTTCGGCAAGGAAGTCAAGACCAAGGTTCGCCTTGAAATTACCGGAGAAGACGGTACGGTGCATGAGATGTCGATTCCCAAAGATCGTCCCATCATTGTGTTTGATGGTGAGACGGTCGAGAAGGGCGATGTCATCGTTGAGGGCCCGTTGGCGGCGAGCGACGTGCTTGAGTTTCGCGGCTTGGAGCCGCTCACAGATTTTATTGTGAGCGAGGTTCAGGAGGTCTACCGACTGCAGGGCGTGAAGATCAACGACAAGCACATTGAAGTCATCATTCGTCAGATGTTGCGTCGAGTGAAAATCGATAAGCCTGGTGACACCCGTTATCTCGAGGGCGATCAGGTCGAGCGATCGGCGTTGCTCGATGAGAATGATGGATTGATTGCCGAAGAGAAGGCGCCCGCTACGTTCTTGCCCGTGCTGCTGGGTATCACGAAGGCGTCGTTGAGTACAGATTCGTTCATCTCAGCGGCGTCCTTCCAGGAAACGACTCGGGTGCTGACCGAAGCGTCGATGCAGGGCAAGGTGGATAACCTGCGCGGCTTGAAGGAAAACGTGATCGTAGGGCGCCTGATCCCGGCAGGGACGGGCCTGGCCCATCACGAGGAGCGACGGCGGCGAAGACTCGAAAGCCTTCGCTCTAGTGAGCAATCCGAGGGCGAAACCGTCAGCACAGAGGACGTGTTTGGCGAGGCCGCCGATTCAAAGACGGCAGAAGTCGCCTAGCGTATCGGACGATTTCTGCGAAAAACGCTTAAAAACAGGGAATTGTTGACAAAAATAACCCCTCTGCCTAGAATCGCGGCCCTTCGCTGGGCTCTGGGCAGAGGTTTTTGCCGATTCCAGAACTTCATTACCAAAATATGCCAACAATCAATCAACTGGTTAGAAAGCCGCGAACTCGACAGACTCAGAAGTCAAATGTTCCGGCGCTCGCAGCATGTCCTCAGAAACGAGGCGTATGCACACGCGTCTACACAACGACGCCTAAAAAGCCGAACTCGGCGCTGCGAAAAGTAGCACGCGTCCGGTTGACTAACGGGTACGAGGTGACCAGTTACATCGGAGGAGAGGGGCATAACCTGCAGGAACACTCCGTGGTGTTGATTCGCGGTGGCAGGGTTAAAGATTTACCGGGCGTGCGCTACCACACGGTCCGAGGCACGCTGGATACCTCCGGCGTGGGCGAGCGTCGTCAAGGTCGCTCGAAGTATGGTGCGAAGCGACCTAAGTCGTAATTGGCTTAAGGCAAGTATCAAGGAATAAACAAAAGGGAACGACATTCGCTGATCGTTTCACGAATCGTCGTAATACCGTAGAGGACCGGCTTAGCTGACCGGTCACGGTGATAAAGGCGCTCTCGTCGGGAAAGAGCACCACAGAAGTCGCGAAGGAGGTTCTCACCTCTAGCGACAAAAAGCTGTCTCACCGTCAATTTAGAGAGGTCGCCACGGCGATCAGGGCGGCGCTTTGGGCACCCTTCGGGCACCCTCGCGCTGATGAAAGACTAATGTCTGTGCGGCAAGGGGCCGGACAGATTGAAAGAAGACTGACAACGGAACACGGAACGCATGCCAAGACGTCGTGAAGTCCCTAAACGGGTAATCCTGCCTGATCCGAAATTTGGTGATACCACAATTGCCAAATTCATCAACGTCATGATGCAGGACGGTAAAAAATCAATCGCCGAGAAAGTACTGTATGGCGCGTTAGATACGATCGGTGGTCGTGGTAGCGACGAGCCGATACAGGTGTTCTACCAGGCGCTGGAAAATGTGCGACCGGTGGTCGAGGTCAAGAGTCGCCGTGTGGGCGGGGCCACTTACCAGGTCCCCGTCGAGGTGCGCCCGAGTCGCCGCAACGCGCTAGCCATGCGCTGGCTCGTGGATGCTGCTCGCAAACGCAACGAAAAGTCCATGACCGATCGTCTGGCGGGCGAGCTGATGGATGCCGCCGACCGGCGTGGCGGCGCCGCGCGCAAAAAGGACGAGGTGCATCGTATGGCCGAAGCAAATAAAGCGTTCTCCCACTTCCGCTTCTAGTCCCAAGGCAATAGCCCTTATTTCTATCTAGCTTACGGATCTCTCAACGTGCCAAGACAAACTCCTTTAGACCGCTATCGCAACATCGGCATCATGGCTCATATCGATGCCGGTAAGACGACCACGACCGAACGTATCCTTTTCTACACCGGTATCTCCCATAAGATCGGCGAGGTCCACGACGGCAACGCGGTCATGGACTGGATGGAGCAGGAGCAGGAGCGGGGCATTACCATCACGTCTGCCGCGACGACCTGTTTTTGGAGCGGGATGGACAAGAACTACCCCGAGCATCGAATCAACATCATCGATACGCCGGGTCACGTGGACTTCACTATTGAAGTGGAGCGATCACTGCGGGTGCTGGACGGCGCCGTGGGTGTGTTCTGTGCGGTAGGCGGCGTAGAGCCTCAGTCTGAAACCGTATGGCGTCAGGCGGACAAATACCATGTTCCCCGGATGTGTTTCGTCAACAAGATGGATCGAACCGGGGCTAATTTTTTCCGCGTGGTCGATCAGATCCGAAATCGCTTGGGATCCAATGCCATATGTCTTCAAGTTCCGATTGGGGCGGAAGACCAGTTCGAGGGCGTTGTTGATCTCATTAAGATGAAAGCGATCTACTGGGATGAAGAGACCCGCGGTACCAAATTTGAAGAGCGCGACATTCCGGCCGACCTGGTCGATCAATGCCAGGAGCTTCGGGAGAAGCTGGTAGAGGTCGCGGCGGAGTCGACAGAAGAGCTCATGGAGAAGTATCTCGAGGACGGCGACCTGAGCGCGGATGAAATCAAAACAGCGCTTCGACAGCGAACGATCGCGAACGAAGTTGTTTTGGTGACCTGTGGATCGGCATTCAAGAACAAGGGCGTACAAGCCATGCTCGATGCGGTGATCGACTACATGCCGAATCCGACCGAGGTACCCGCGATCCGAGGCGTGCTGGAAGACGAGCAGACCGAAGAAGAGAGGCCTTCATCAGACAATGCGCCTTTCGCGGCTTTGGGCTTCAAGATTATGACCGATCCTTTCGTGGGTCAGCTCGTGTTCTTTCGGGTGTACTCCGGCGTCGTTAAATCTGGCGATAGTGTTTACAACCCCGTCAAAGGCAAGAAAGACCGCATTGGCCGAATTCTTCAGATGCATGCGAACTCACGTGAAGAGCTCAAAGAGGTGCGAGCCGGTGACATCGCCGCGGCCGTAGGTATTAAAGCGATCACAACAGGGGACACGCTGTGTGACCCCGATCATGTGATTACGCTGGAACGAATGGAATTCCCGGAGCCTGTGATATCTCAGGCCGTTGAGCCAAAAACAAAGGCAGATCAAGAAAAGATGGGCGTCGCTCTCGGAAAACTCGCTCAGGAAGATCCGTCTTTCCGCGTTCGAACCGACGAAGAATCAGGTCAAACCATCATCTCCGGCATGGGCGAGCTTCATCTCGAAATTATTATCGATCGTCTGAAACGCGAGTTCAGTGTGGAAGCCAATGTCGGTAAGCCTCAGGTCGCGTACCGAGAGACGCTGAACGGATCCGTTGAGCAAGAACACAAATACGCCAAGCAGTCCGGAGGTCGGGGTCAGTATGGGCACGTCTACATTCGCGTCGAGCCCCAGGAGCGCGGTAAGGGTTTTGAATTTGTCGATGCCATTAAGGGTGGCGTGGTGCCGCGGGAATACATCCCGGCGGTCCAGAAAGGCGTCGTCGAGGCAATGGAATCCGGAATCGTGGCGGGATACCCGGTGATCGATGTAAAGGTCACGCTTTACGATGGCTCCTATCATGACGTCGATTCGTCTGAGCACGCCTTCCGTGCGGCCGCGATCATGGCCTTCCGCGAGGCAAGTGCAAAAGCGAAGCCGGTGTTGCTCGAGCCCATCATGCGCGTCGAAGTGGTTACTCCGGAGGAATACATGGGCGGTATCACCGGCGATCTCAACTCTCGTCGGGGCATGATTTCCGAGATGGAGGACGTTCCCTCCGGAAAAATCGTCCGTGCTGAAGTACCTTTGTCCGAGATGTTTGGCTACGCCACGTCGCTGCGTTCGGCGTCGCAAGGTCGTGCCACGTACTCCATGGAGTTCAGTCAGTATCTACCCGCCCCCTCAAGCGTCACCGAAGTGATGATGAAGAAGGCCAGTTAACCCAGCACTGTTGAGGAAAGCAGAAAGTGTCTAAAGAGAAATTCCAGCGTAGCAAGCCGCACGTCAACGTGGGCACCATCGGTCACGTCGACCACGGTAAAACCACTCTGACCGCCGCCCTGACCCGGGTGCTGTCGACGAAGTTTGGCGGTGACGCCAAGGCGTTTGACGAGATCGATAACGCCCCCGAAGAGCGCGAGCGCGGTATCACCATCGCCACGGCACACGTCGAGTACGAGACCGAAAAGCGTCACTACGCGCACGTCGATTGCCCGGGCCACGCCGACTACGTCAAGAACATGATCACCGGTGCCGCCCAGATGGACGGCGCGATCCTGGTGGTTTCTGCCGCCGACGGCCCGATGCCCCAGACCCGCGAGCACATCCTGCTGGCCCGTCAGGTGGGCGTGCCGTACATCGTGGTGTTCCTGAACAAGGCCGACATGGTGGACGATGCCGAGCTTCTGGAGCTGGTCGAGATGGAAGTCCGTGATCTGCTCTCCAGCTATGAATTCCCCGGCGACGATACCCCCATCGTGACCGGCAGTGCCTTAAAGGCCCTGGAAGGCGACGAATCCGATATCGGTGCCGGCGCCATTATTCAACTGGCCGAGGCGCTGGACTCCTATATCCCTGAGCCGGAACGCGCCATTGACGGCGCCTTCCTGATGCCGATCGAAGACGTGTTCTCCATCTCTGGCCGCGGTACCGTGGTCACCGGGCGTATCGAGCGTGGCGTGATCAAGGTCGGTGAGGAAATCGAGATCGTGGGTATCCGTGATACCCAGAAAACCACCTGCACCGGTGTTGAGATGTTCCGCAAGCTGCTGGACGAAGGTCAGGCTGGCGACAACGTGGGCGTGCTGCTGCGCGGCACCAAGCGTGAAGACGTGGAGCGTGGCCAGGTCCTGTCCAAACCCGCTTCGATCAATCCGCACACCAAGTTCGAGGCCGAGGTCTATATCCTGTCCAAGGAAGAGGGCGGTCGTCATACCCCGTTCTTCCAGGGCTACCGTCCGCAGTTCTACTTCCGTACCACCGACGTCACCGGCCAGTGCGAACTGCCTGAGGGCATCGAGATGGTGATGCCGGGCGACAACGTCAA
>RGTL01000141.1 GCA_010025385.1 Gammaproteobacteria bacterium
GCTACGACCGGATGGCTCGTGATCTTGAGATCGATGACGCCACGCTGCGCGAAAACCTGATGTTTGCCTCGACCAAACCGGGCGATCTGATGAAGGTCAATATGTCGGCTGAGGATGCCAAGGCGTGGTTTGGTGTGAAGCCGCCTGATCTTAGTCTGACGGCACGCTCGCGAGGACCGAACTGGATCTACACCTACATGCGCGGCTTTTATCGCGATGAAAGCACGGCAACGGGCTGGAACAACACGCTTTATCCGAATGTGGCGATGCCCCACATCCTCTATGAATGGCAGGGGATGCGCAAGGCCGTATTTGAAAAAGGCGCTGACGGCGCGAAGCAACTGGCCGGATACGAGCAAATGACGCCGGGCACTATGGACGAGCGGCAGTACGACGAGGCGATGCGCGATCTCACGAACTTTATGGTCTACCTTGCAGAGCCTGCCAAGATGGTGCGCTACAAGATTGGATTCTGGGTGATGATCTTTATGTTGGTCTTCATCGGTTTGGCCTACGCGCTTAAGAAGGAATACTGGCGCGACGTTCATTAGGCTCGTTTGCTCTTGGGAACATGAGCCGATGCGCCACGCGTGGTGGGTCGGCTCGGTCTTGTCTCTTCAGAATATATGTAAATACGGATAGTTTGCTATGAAGCTTTATTCCGGATCGCTCTGCCTTTTCAGCCACGCTTGCCGCCTCGTGCTGAAAGAAAAAGACATCGAATGCGATGTGATCTACACCACGGACAAGCAGGTTGAGGATATCGTCGCTGAACTTAATCCCTATGGCGAAACGCCAACGCTCGCCGATCGGGACCTCGTTCTCTACGATGGCCTTGTGGTGAGTGAGTATCTGGACGAGCGCTTTCCGCATCCGCCGTTAATGCCGAGCGATCCCACCTCGCGGGCGAAAGCGCGCGTGATGATTGCAAGGCTGCGCCGCGATTGGCTCGATTCGGTTCAGGTCTGTATCGCAAACGGCACAAAACCTGATAAGAAGCTGAGCAAAAGCATCAGCGATGGGCTGGTCGCGCTGTCGGGGCATTTCGCCCATCAAAAATACGCGCTTGGCGATGAGTTCAGTCTGGTGGACACCTACTTCGCAGTGCTGTTGTGGCGGTTGCCCATGCTGGGGATCACCGTACCCCGCCAGGGTGCCAAAATCCTCGACTACGGCAAGCGGATGTTTGCCAAACAGGCCTTCAAGGATAGCCTCAGTTCAGCGGAACGCGACATCGGCGCGAACTGATCCGTGCGGGCAGATGAGTGACGACGACCTTGAGCTGAGTTCGCATCGACCGTACTTGATTCGGGCGATACGAGAGTGGGCCATCGACAATAATCTGACTCCCCAGCTGGTGGTCAATGCCAGCTTCGCTGGGGTCAAAGTGCCCGATGAGTTCATCGAGGATGGGCAAATCATCCTGAACGTCAGCCCTCAGGCGGTGTCGCATCTGGAAATGGGTAATGAATTGATTTCCTTTTCTGCGCGGTTTCGCGGGGTGGCTCGATCCGTGGAGGTGCCCGTGGACGCGGTGCTCGCCGTGTTTGATCGTGAGACCCGTCAGGGCATGTCTTTCCCCGGGGTCACCGACGACGAGGACGTCGCGGACGACGCAGCCGATTCACAGCCGCCGGCCCGCGGCAAACCCAAGCTGAAGCTGGTCGAGTAATTGGCTGGCGGCCTATCTTGAAAGGACCGCTATCCATCCCGATATACCTACTACGTCCTCGGATGAAAACATGAGTAAAGCAGCCATGCATGGAACGACGATTCTCTCCGTACGTCGGAATAATCGCGTCGTCATTGGTGGAGACGGTCAGGTGACACTGGGCGATACCCGCATGAAAGGCAACGCCCGCAAAGTCCGGCGGCTTTATAACGATCAGGTGATCGCGGGCTTTGCCGGCGGAACCGCCGATGCGTTTACCCTCTTTGAGCGGTTTGAGGCCAAACTGCAAAAGCATCAGGGCAACCTCACGCGAGCGGCTGTGGAGCTCTCCAAGGATTGGCGCACCGATCGTATGTTGCGTCGACTCGAGGCCCTGCTGGCAGTAGCCGACGCATCGGCGTCTCTCATCTTGTCCGGCACCGGAGACGTCATTGAACCCGAAGAGGGCATTATGGCTATCGGTTCCGGCGGAGCCTATGCCAAAGCGGCGGCCCGGGCGCTTGTGTCCGAGACGCAGATGGACGCCCGCACCATCGTCGAAAAAGCGCTGGGCATTGCGGCCGATATCTGTATCTATACCAATCATTCCCTCACCATTGAGGAACTCGAGATCCCCCGGGCGTGATCCCATCGCCCGGCTCTGCTCGTCTGCGGGCGGCGGATCTTTGCTTTCACCCTTTAAAAAAAGTTTATGTCTGAGATGACCCCCCGAGAGATTGTCGAAGAGCTCGACAAGCACATCATTGGCCAGGCAAGCGCCAAGCGCGCGGTCGCCATCGCCTTGCGTAACCGCTGGCGTCGCCAGCAAGTGCCGGATGAATTTCTGCGAAACGAGATCACCCCGAAAAATATTTTGATGATTGGCCCCACCGGGGTGGGTAAAACCGAAATTGCCCGCCGCCTGGCGCGCCTCGCTAGAGCACCTTTTATCAAGGTCGAGGCGACCAAGTTCACCGAGGTGGGATACGTCGGGCGCGAGGTGGATTCGATCATTCGTGACCTGATGGATATGGCGATCAAGATGACCCGTGAGGAGGCCTTCGTGCGCGTCAAAAGCCGTGCAGAAGATGCGGCGGAGGAGCGTGTACTGGATCTGCTGCTGCCCCCGGCTCGAGGTATCTCGGGAAGCAATGACGATGATCGGGAGGAAGGGGCTGGCCGGCAGCGCCTGCGTAAACTGCTGCGAGAGGGCAAGCTGGACGAGAAAGAAGTCGAAATTGAAATCGCGGCCCCGTCGGTGGGCATCGAAATCATGGCGCCGCCGGGCATGGAGCAGATGACCGATCAGCTCCAGGGCATGTTCCAGAATCTCGGGGGCCAGAAGAAAGTTACGCGCAAGGTAAATGTGCGAGAGGCGATGCGACTGCTGACCGATGAAGAAGCCGCCTCCATGATGAATGACGATGAATTAAAGCAGGAAGCCCTCACGCGGGTGGAGCAGGACGGGATCGTCTTTATCGACGAGATCGATAAGATTGTAGGTAACAGCGAGCGCCACGGCGCCGATGTATCGCGCGAGGGTGTGCAGCGCGACCTGTTGCCCTTGATTGAAGGATCCACCGTCACGACGCGCAGCGGAATGGTGAAGACCGACCATATTCTGTTTATTGCCTCGGGCGCCTTCCAACTGACCAAACCATCGGATCTGATACCCGAGCTGCAGGGCCGTTTGCCGATACGCGTCGAGCTCGATGCGTTGGGTACCGAGGAGTTCGTGCGTATTCTGACCGAGCCGGATGCCTCGCTCACCGAGCAGTACGCTGGGCTGATGAAAACCGAGGACGTGACGCTTGAGTTCTCTGCCGACGGTATCGACCGGGTGGCCGAAGTGGCTTGGCAGGTAAATGAGCGTACCGAAAATATCGGCGCCCGCCGTTTACACACGGTAATGGAGCGATTGCTGGAGAGCGTCTCTTTTGAGGCGGCTGATCGGTCGGGGCAGACCGTGCTCGTGGATCGAGCCTACGTGGATTCGCATCTCAGCAATCTCGCAGAGGACGAAGACCTCTCCCGTTACATCCTGTAGATAGGGCCTCGCGGCGGTCGTATACTGGGTCGTCCATCCCCTTGAGGGAGGACGCCGATGGCCTTACTGCTTATAGATGGACTGAATCTGATTCGCCGGATACACGCCGGCGTGCCTCAGGATGCGTCCGATCACGATGAGGCGGTGCGCACCGCCTGTGTCGCCTCGGCGCGCCGCGCCCTTCGTCGCCATCGACCCTCGCACGTCATTCTGGTGATGGAGGAATCAGGCGACAGTTGGAGAGCAAAAGAGTTTCCAAATTACAAGAAAGATCGCCCGCCGATGCCGGACGATCTGGCGCGCGGCTTACCGGGTATTCAGGACGCGCTTGCCGAGATTGGCATCCGAACCTTAAGCGCGCCGGGATTTGAAGCAGATGATGTGATTGCCTCGATCGCGACGCGCGCTCGCGATGCGGGGGTGGCGGTGGTGATCCTGTCGACCGACAAAAGTTTTTGCCAGTTGGTGGGTGCGAGGATTTCGGTTTTTGATCACTTCAATGAGGTCAAGCGGGATGTGGCCTGGATCAAGGACCGGTACGGCGTCAGCCCGGGTCAATTAATCGATCTCATGAGTCTTACGGGCGACTCGAGCCTAGGTATCCCCGGTGTGCGCTCGGTGGGTGAAAAGACGGCCGCGCGCCTTTTGGAGACATTCGGCGATGTCGATACCTTGATCAAACGGGCCAAAGAGATCCCGGGCAAGTTGGGAGAGAAGATCAGGGCAGGGGTGGACGACATTACGCTCGCCCGACGTTTGGTGGCGCTGCGTCTGGATGTTGATCTCGGCGCCAACCTTCATGACTATCGCTGGTCGTCCGAGCGCCTGACGGATACGCCGGCTTCGCCGGTCTAGCTAGTCCGGGGTGCTCAAAATCTCGATGCGGTCACTGGCGGCGAGGTCAACGGCGCGCCCTTCAATGGTGGTAAAACGCCGGCCGTCGACATCCTTCTTGTAGGCCTGGTAGCGGGTGGTTTCACCCTGGCCACCGGTAACCTGAATATTGATGATCTCGCGCTGATCCTGCCAGTGCAAAACAAATACAAGCGCAGATACGGCCACCACCAGACCCAGCAGGGTATAAGCGACCACGGCGGCAGACACGCCGCTTCGGGTGGGGGCGGCCTGCGCGATGGGTTTGCCTTTTGTGGTTTTGACCCGAAAGACCAGCGCCACCACGAGAATGACGGC
>RGTL01000142.1 GCA_010025385.1 Gammaproteobacteria bacterium
AGGGTATGCCGTGCCGGGCGCGGTTCTCGCGGTGGGTATTTTGATCCCTTTTGCGACCTTCGATAATGCGCTGGATGCGTTTATGCGCAACTGGTTTGGGGTGTCCAGCGGTTTGCTGCTTAGCGGTACCGTCGTGGCGGTGATGTTTGCTTACGTGGTGCGGTTTCTTGCGGTCGCGGTCGGACAGGTCGAGTCGAGTCTTGAGAAAATATCGCCATCCGTGGACATGGCCGCCAGGACGCTTGGGTTTCGTGCGGGCCAAACATTAATCCGGTACCACCTGCCGCTTATTCGCGGAGGTCTGCTGACTGCTGTTATGGTGGTCTTCGTGGACTGCATGAAAGAGTTGCCCGCCACGCTTTTATTAAGACCATTCAATTTCGAAACGCTGGCGACCTATGTTTATCGATTTGCCTCTGATGAAATGCTCGGCGAGGCGGCGCTGGGATCGCTAACGATTGTCGCAGTGGGACTTTTGCCGGTAGCTTTCCTCAGTCGAATGATTTCACGCTCGCGCCAGTTATACCCCAGCCCGTCGACAGGAGACGCCTGATGGATCGTCCCGATCAATTCCGATCCAGCACGGTACGCTCGGATTCCCAACCCTTACTTGAAGTGCGCGGCATCAGCTGTAACTATGAACTGGAACGGGTGGTCTTTGATTTGAGCCTCACGGTTCACCGGGGCGAGCAAGTTTGCCTTTTGGGTCCGAGCGGGTGCGGCAAGACGACGGTGCTTCGCGCGATCGCCGGGTTCCACCCTATCTTGACGGGCGGGATTTTCATTAACGATCAACAGGTGTCGGCCGTGGGTGCCATGGTCCCTCCCGAGAGTCGTCGGGTAGGAATGGTTTTTCAGGATCATGCGCTTTTCCCGCACCTGACCGTTCGCCAAAACGTGGCGGCCGGATTGTCACAGTTACCGGAGGGGTCGCGAGGCGAGTCTGTCGGGGAGATGCTCGAGCGAATGGGCCTGTCCCATCATGCCGATCGCTTTCCGCATGAACTGTCCGGAGGTCAGCAGCAGCGGGTGGCGTTGGCGCGGGCATTGGCCCCTCGCCCTTTACTCCTGCTCATGGATGAGCCGTTTTCAAGCCTTGATCAGGAGCTGCGCGAGCATATGGGTCAGGAAGTTTCCGATATGCTTAAGGAGAGCGGCACCACCTGTGTGATGGTCACGCATGATCAGCATGATGCCTTCGCGCTTGGCGACAAGGTTGGGGTGATGTCTGAGGGTAGCATTGTCCAATGGGACACGCCGTACAACCTCTATCATCAGCCTGGTAACCATTTCGTGGCGGACTTTATCGGTAACGGGGTTTTCTTGTCTGGAGAGGTGGTTAGCCCGCAGCAAGTGAGCACGCCGCTGGGGATCTTGCCAAGCGACGAGCCGTTGATCTGGTCAAGCCGGACGCCGCTTGAAATTCTTCTCCGGCCGGACGATGTCGTCTACGATGCCGCGGGGCCTATTCAGGCGCGAGTGACTCGTCGGGCTTTCAAAGGGGCGCAGATCCTGTATACGCTGCGTACGCTAGAAGGCATCAAACTCCTGGCGCTGTTTCCCAGTCATGCTAACTTTGAGATTGGCGACGACGTACGAGTCCGTTTGGACGTCGATCATCTTGTCGTGTTCGAACACGATGACCCGCTGGGCTAAAGCTACGTTCTTCTGGACCGTGTCGTCAATCAGCTTCGTAGGGCGTTAGATAATCGTTCAGCACAGAGGCGTACGCTTCGCTTTCTTTGACCTCCATCCGGGCCACCGCACGATGGTGCACCTCGTCCGGGCCGTCGGCGAATCGTAGCGCCCGTCCCCAGGTCCAGTGGTCTGCAAGTGGGGTGTCCGGGCTCACGCCCATCGCTCCAAAGGCCTGGATGGCCCGGTCTATGACGGTGGTATGCAGCAGTGGAACGAGGGCCTTAATCATCGAGATTTCTTTTCGGGCAGCCTTGGCACCTTTTTCATCGATCAGCCAGGCCGTCTTGAGTACCAGCAGTCGGGCCTGTTCGATTTCTATCCGCGAGCGGGAGATCCATTCGGCAACGGCGCCATGTTCATGCAAGAAGCGTCCGAAGGTTTGTCGCTCCTGACTGCGCCGGGTCATCATCTCAAGAGCGAGCTCGGCTGCCCCAATCGACCGCATGCAGTGATGTATGCGTCCCGGACCGAGTCGAGCCTGCGCAAGCGCGAAGCCAGACCCCTCTTCGCCCAGCAGGTTTTGGCAAGGCACGCGCACACCATCAAAAATGATTTCGCAGTGTCCCTCTGGATGATGATGATTCATCACCGTGAGATTTCTGAGCACTGTGACACCCGGAGCATCTATCGGCACCAGTACCATGCTTTGCTGGCGGTAGGGCTCTGCTCCTGGATCCGTTTTGCCCATCACGATAAGCAGTCGGCAGCCGGGATGAGCCGCGTTGGTGATCCACCATTTGCGGCCAGAGATTACATACTGGTCGCCGTCTTTTTCGATGCGTGTCTGAATGTTGGATGCGTCCGAGGACGCTGTATGAGGCTCAGTCATCGCGAAGGCGGATCGGATCTCACCGTTCAATAACGGGGCCAGCCATTGGTCGTACTGCTCTGGCGAGGCAAACATATGGAGGAGCTCCATATTGCCTGTATCCGGTGCGTTGCAATTAAAGACCTCAGATGCCCAACTGATCCGACCCATGATCTCGGCCAAGGGCGCGTACTCAAGATTGGTCAAGCGGGTCCCGGGTTCTTCGGAGCGTAGCCCGGGCAAGAAGAGATTCCAAAGGCCCTGTTGGCGCGCGAGGCTTTTGAGATCCTCCATGAAGGAAGGCGGGAAGCTCCCGTTTGCGACGTCTTTATTCCACTCTGGGATACGCGGAATAATGTGCGCTTCCATGAAATCCTGAACCTGGGTGCGCAGTCCTTCTACTTTTACGGAGTATGAAAAATCCATAAGGTGATGTCGTTGCTATCGATGGGGTGATGCTAGCAGGTCTTTGAGCAGCGATCCAAGAAGGGCTGCTCTAAAATCGAGGAGTAACGGCTAGGGTTGTGAGGGTTTGAGCAGAACTTTACCCCTAACGCTGCGGGCTTCTATCAGTTGTAATGCCCGGGTCGCCTCGTTCAGGGGGAGTATCTGATGGATACGGGGCGATAGCCGACCGCTGGTGACCATCTCAAAAAGCGCGCGGTGATTCGCTTGAGCCAGATCCGGTTCTCGTGCACAGAAGTTCCCCCAGAAGACTCCGACCACGCTGTAGCCCTTTACGAGGGGCAGATTGAGCGGCACCTTCGGGATATTGCCCGCGGCGAAGCCGATCACGAGCCATCGACCGTTCCAGGCGACAGACCGACTCAAGGTATCGGCTAAAGCGCCGCCGACCGGATCAAAAACGACGTCGGCCCCAGCCTTTGCGGTCAAGTATCGAACCGCGTCTCGTAAATCCTCTTCTGCAGTATTGATCGTCGCATCGGCACCATGCGCTTTGGCAGTCTTTGCCTTCTCGGCATTCGAGCAAGCGGCTATAACGCTTGCGCCCATGGCATGTCCCAGTTGAACAGCGGCAAGGCCGGTACCGCCCGCCGCGCCGGTTACGAGTAACGTCTCTCCTGCTTTTAACGAAGCCCGCTGTACCAGAGCGTGATAGGCAGTGCCGTGGGCACATAGGAGTGCACCGGCCGAATCCATATCGAGAGATTCGGGCAATCGGTAGGCGTGACTGGCGGGAACGACCACAGATTCGGCGTAGGAGCCAAATTCGGGGCTCATCGCTGCCACACGCTGGCCAATCAGGAGATGCTTAACGCCATCGCCGAGAGCCTCTACGGTTCCTGCGCACTCGATTCCGGGGATGAAGGGTGTCTCGGGCTTTGCCTGATAAAGACCCCGAACCAGAAGCGCATCGGGAAAATTGACGCCGATCGATTCCACACGAATCTGGATCTGGCCCGGGCCCGGGGTAGGCTCGGGAACCGATTCGATCTTGAGACGCTCCAGATCGCCATACTGATGACAGACGATAGCTTTCATGATGCTTCAGATTGAATTACGGCCATGCCCAGTTCAGCCAGTTGCGGCGTCAACGCGCCGACTTGTCGCGCACGCTCGCTGGACGCGTTGCCATCAATGGCCCGTTTCATCACGCCCTGACAGATAGCAGCGAGCCGAAAGAAGCTGAACGCCAGATAGAACGGCCAATGATCCATACGGTCAATTCCGCGTAGCGCGCAATACGTCGATACGATCTCGGATTCGTTCGGGATCTGGAGCGGCAAACGGTCGATGCCTCCCAGGCCTCGAATCTGGCCTTGATTTGGCATCCGCAGACACATGCAGAAATAAGCGAGATCAGCAAAAGGGTGCCCCAGGGTGGACAGTTCCCAGTCAATCACGGCCTGAATCTTCGGGTGATCAGCGGACATGATGAGATTATCGAGTCGGTAGTCGCCATGAATCAGCGCATTCTGACCGTCATCGGAGGGCATATGAGCGCTCAGCCATGCAATTAAGGATTCCATCTGTGAAATAGTGATTGTTTCACTGGCGCGGTACTGATCTGTCCAGCGGCTGAACTGGCGCTCAAAGTAATTGCCGGGTCTTCCGAAGTCCCCAAGGCCTATCGATTCGGGAGCCAGTGAGTGAAGCGCCGCGAGCACACGGATCTGGTCGGTGTATATCCCACTGCGATCTGCAGGCATGAGTTCGGGCAGGGAAGGATCCCAAAATATCCGACCGTGCTCATAACTCATGATAAAAAACACAGCCCCCGTAACACTCACGTCTTCACAAAGGCACAGGACCCTCGGTACCGGAACATTAGT
>RGTL01000143.1 GCA_010025385.1 Gammaproteobacteria bacterium
TGTTCAGGTGAAATGCGAGTTGGGGCAGGCGTATGAGGTGGCAAAAGCGCTTGTGGATCTCGATGGGGTATCCGAGGTGTACTCTGTCTCGGGGCCGTATGATCTTTTGGCTAAATGCTATGTGGCGGACGAAAAAGACGCGGGCCACTTTGTAAATAAGCGAATTCAAACGCTTGGAGGGATTCGCGATACCCAGACCATTATCGCGTTTAATGCCTTCAGTTAACGATTGATCTGGGGACACAAAAAAGGCCGGCTATGCCGGCCTTTTTGATATCTGCACTCGTAGTTACTGGGACTGTGCCACCATGTGATCGACAGCGGCTTTCACCTCGTCATCTGAAAGTGCCGCGTTACCGCCCTTGGCAGGCATCACGCCAGCCTTGCCTTGGAACCCGCCAATGGCATGCGTATAGAGCGTATCGGCACCCTGTGCGATACGCTCTGCCCACGCGGCCTTGTCGCCGGTTCGAGGAGCGCCTGCAATACCCGCAGCATGACAGGCCATGCACGCGCCCTGGTATACCTGCGCACCGTCAATGGAGGCAGCAGCCACCTGAACAGGCTGAGCGGCCGGAGCGCTCACGGTACCGACGTTCATCTGACCCACCGGAGCCAACGTGTTGGTAGATCCGGTGGCGGCCAATGCGTTTCGTTCATCTTGAACGCGCTGAGTAATAGTGCCCGCGTTGACAATCCCCATTGCGATGAGGAATAACGTCAGGATAACGCCGAGAATAAGAAAGATCGTGAAGCTTTTAATAAACTGCTGGTCACTCATACTGCTTGCCATGCCAGGGGTCCTCCGTGAACCGACGAGCGATACGTTTAATCGAAATTTGAAGTGCGCAATTATACTGAAACTGGCTGGTCCCTGGGTAAAAAACACCACTTAAGCAGGCTTTAAAAACGCAAAACGGATGAGTTCCCGACAAAGAATTGTGGTCGCTGAGGGTAAGGCGCTCAGGACTGTGCCGAAAGCACTGGCCGATCTGCATGCAAGCTCGCCGGTCGGCGCGACCCTTGCCTTGAGGCTTGCTCCTCAACCGGAGCAGGAGTGGAATCCACAAAAGGCTGAGGATCTGCTGATTGGCGGCGGTTTTGAGCTACAAAAGCCTGTTCGGTTTCGTTCGCAGAGCGCTATTGCGAATGTGGTTCGGATTGAAAGCCTACCGGATACGGTAGGGCGTTCTCTTAAAACGCTTATTGTGGGATTAAACCCCAGTCCATACTCTGCCCAAAGCGCGGTGCCCTATGGGCGACCGGGTAACCGGTTCTGGCCGGCCGTACTTGCGGCGGGCCTAGCCAGTAAAGACAGGGACCCCTGGCATGCGCTCAGACATCACGGCGTGGGATTTACAGATCTTGTCCGGCGCACGACTCGCCGAGCAGAGGAGGTCTCCGCGACGGAGTTTAAGCAGGGCTTTGAACGCGTCAAGCGATTGATCCTGTGGCTGAAGCCAAAAACCGCCTGCTTTGTTGGTCTGGGCGCATGGCGAATGCTCATGCAGCGCGATGCGGTTGCCGGCATTCAACCAGTGACCCTAGGGGTAACCCTTATATATCTCATGCCGCACACCAGCGGCTTGAATGCCAGCTCCCGCCTTGAAGACCTAAAGAAACATTTTCAAATTGTGCGAGACTTGAGCTAACGTGTTTTCTCAATCAGTCGCTGAGCTCATGATCGGAACAAAGCAATATAAAGTGCAACTGCACGTGACACTGACAACAAAAAAAGGGGAGATGTTTCGCCACCCCATTGAGCTGGTGGTGGACGCCGACAGTAAGGAGCTGGCAGAAGCGATAATCAAAGAAAGCACGATCACATCCGAAGTCACCTCGATCTCCCTAACCGCGATTCATCATGTGGGTCGCAATACGACGGGTGGATAAGCGGCGCCAAAGTGAGGAATTTTCGCCGTCAATTGGGTTGGGTCATCGTCATTATGGTGGGTTTTCTTATTTCTGGATGTCAAAAAGAGGATCCCTGCAATTGCGAGGTGCCTCGAGCGTGCTGCCGAGGCTTGGTGCCGGAGTGTGCCGCCTGCGAGGAGGGCCTTACGGTCGAGGCATGGCTGAAAAAGACGTGCCCGAATGGTGAGAAGGATGCCTATTACGGCGGTTGGGACGAGACCAATCAGAAGTCGATATGGGTGTGTGACACGGTAGAGCGGGAGAAAGTCCAAATTACCGAGTGACGCCCTCAGGCGTTGCCGATTAAAAGGAACATCGGTTTTTTATAGGATCCATACTGGCAAATCCGTATCAAGCTTGGCGAAAAAAATGGCGCACTGCTTCAGGGAAGTAAAAATGTTTTTGGGCGTTCTGATTGCTGTCCTGCTGATGGCGGCCCAGCCGGCATCGGCAGACGGGCGGGTCTATACGGTGGGCATCGTGCCGCAGTTTGAGGCCAGCCGGTTACACGGGATCTGGCGACCGATACTGGATCGATTGGAGTCCGAGACAGGGCTTCAATTTGTGATCCGTGGGTCGTCCACCATTTCTCAGTTTGAGATTGAATTCGCCGCCGGGCAGTTTGATTTTGCGTACATGAATCCCTATCACTTGGTGATAGCAAACGACAGCGCAGGATACCTCCCAATTGTTTATGACGGGGGGCGTGAGTTGTCTGGGGTTCTGGTTGCGAGCAGGAGCAGTGGGATTACTTCCCCCGAGCAGCTGGACGGCAAGGTGATTGCCTTCCCGGCGCCGAACGCGCTTGGCGCTTCCCTGATGATGCGACAGGAGCTCACCGATACATTCAAGATTTCATTTACTCCGCGTTACGTCAAAACCCATGATTCCGTTTACATCAACGTCTTGGTCGGTGAAGCGCAGGCGGGCGGAGGCGTGCAGGCGACTTTGCGTCGCCAAAAGCAGCAGTACCAGGATAATTTGGTGGTAATTCACAAAACGCAATCTGTGCCGCCGCACCCGCTTGCCGCGCTGCCAAGTGTGCCGCAAGACATTCAAGAGCAAGTCCGGACTGCGTTACTTAAAATGGGCGAGACCGATCAGGGGCGGGAACTCTTAAGCAAGGTGCCCATCTCAGCCATTGCGCCTGCGGATTTATCCCTTTACATCCCCCTTAAGAATCTTGGTCTGGACCGCTTCTATCAAAAGCCGTAACGGGTAATGGGCCTACGACTCCGGTTTGCGTTGCCTCTGCTGATCAGCCTTGGGTTGATCCTGATCGTGCTCCAGTTTTACTGGACGCCTTTGCAACTAAAAACGCAACAGGAGGAATTTCGTCAGACCAACGTATCGATTCTGGGAGGCGCTGAATCCGCGCTGATTCGCGATCTACTGGCCAGGGACATCGGGTCATTTTTTGCCAATCTTGATCTTTTAAAGCAGCGACATCAAAACACCTGGGTCAATCTCTCCTACATCAACGACAGCGGCTTGCAGATTTATCCCCTTTTTGAGAATCCGACAACCCTGTTTGACTCCAGCGGTCTTGTCCCCGTTCGCTATCCGCTCTCTATCTCGGGCACTGATCTGGGCATCCTTCAGATCGATATCAATTGGGGAAGCAAGCGCGACGAGGTGCTCGCCGGTATTGCGCAAATCCGAAATCTGATTATTGGGTTAATCGTCGTGGTCATCGTTATCACGTTGGCCAGTTTTCAGGGCGCGGTGCTTCGACCGTTAAGAGAGCTGAGTCAGGCGATTCATAACATTGCCCAGCGTAACTTTGACGTGTCGCTGCCCCCGCCTCCGGCAGGTGAGATAGGGGAGCTCAGTCGGTCTTTCGGGTGGATGCTGCGAGAGTTGAATTTTGAAAAAGAGGTACTTGATACGCACGCCATCATCTACGAAGCGAGTGCAAGCGGCGTCCTGATGAAAGTGAACGATCATTTTATTGAGGTCAGTGGCTTTTCCCGCGAGCAGCTTTTAGGCAGGGACCATTTATTCCTAATGGACGAAAGTGCTGATGGGCAAGACCCAGCCAGTATCACGACCGCCATTCGGGGTGGGGCCGTCTGGAGCGGTGAGCTGCGTTATCGGAACCGCGAGGGCCGGCCCTACTGGGTGAGCGCGACCATCGCGCCGCTTCTAGACGAAAACGGGCAGGTCGAGCGTTACCTATCGATTCAGACGGACATTACGGCGCAAAAAAATGAAGAGCGCGCCCGAGTTGAGGCGGAGACGCGAGCTGCCACCGATGTACTGACAGGCCTTTATAACCGACGGCGCTTGGATCAGGAGCTGGAAAAAGCCGTTGAGCGCCGTGACCGTTACGAGCTGGATTTTTCAATCATGCTGCTCGACATGGATCACTTTAAGTCTGTGAACGATAACTATGGTCATCTGGTGGGTGACGATGTGTTGATTACGCTTGCAGATCTTCTGAGACAAAAAGCAAGAAAGGTAGACACTCTGGGTCGATGGGGTGGTGAAGAATTTCTGATTATTTGTCCGGGTGTCGATCTTGACGGTGCAAGGACCCTTGCGGAAAGAATCCGCAGCGCCGTCGAAACCCATCCATTTGAAACCGTCGGGTTCAAAACAATCAGCGTGGGTGTGGCGTCGTGCACGCGTGACGAAACCATCACCGATTTGTTGGCCCGCGCCGATTCAGCGCTTTATGAGGCGAAAGAATCCGGGCGTAACCGCGTGATTGCGCGATAAAACCCAGCGCTATGTCTTGGCTCAGGGGAGCCCTGGGAAAGAGCTCACAAATTCGATCTTGAAATCGGCAAAACTCGTGACGTACTCGATCGTGAAGTCCGGGAACGAATCCACGAACTCCCACTCGCCGCAGTCATCTGCGAAGGAGCTTTTCTTTTCA
>RGTL01000144.1 GCA_010025385.1 Gammaproteobacteria bacterium
TTGGCGTTTCATTTTCTGGGAACGACGGCGGAGATTGTGCTGGAGAAAGGCGGCACTGCCACGAACTTTCCCCGTAGCGGTCTTGGGCAACTCGTTAACAAACGTCACTTGTTGGGGGGTCTTGAAATGAGCCAATCGATCGCGCACATGCTGCTTGAGTTCCTCCTCCGATGCCGACGCCTCCCCTTTCAGAACCACAAACGCATGCGGACTCTCTCCCCATTTCTCATGTGGCATACCGACCACGGCGACCTCCTGGACCGCCGGATGGGTCAATAGGCACCCTTCCAGCTCTACGGACGAAATGTTTTCACCGCCACTGATGATCACATCCTTAAATCGGTCACGAATTTCAATATAGCCATCCGGATGAACCACTGCTGCATCTCCGGAGTGAAACCAACCGTCTTTGATCGCGGCGTCGGTCGCTTGGGTATCGTTGTAATAGCCTTTCATCACGACGTTGCCACGCACCGTGATCTCTCCCAGAGTTTCACCATCTGCCGGAACCTCTGATCCCTGCTCATCTACCACTCGCACCTCACCGGAGCTGATTAACTCGACGCCCTGCCGGGCTTTCACCTTAGCCCGCTGCTCAAGACTCAAGTCCGCATGCTCCGGGCGCATCTCGCAGAATGTAATCAGGGGTGCAGTTTCAGTAAGGCCGTAAACATGCGTCAATTCCCAGCCCAGTTCTTTTTCAACAAGTTCGATCGTTGCTGCCGCCGGCGGTGCGCCCGCGGTGAATAGACGCACCCCCGCTGGGGCGTCTTGTCTTATCGTCTTTGGTGCGTTGGCAATACTAATCAGTACCGTTGGCGCCGCGCAAAACATGGAGATACGCTCAGCCTTTATCAATCGAAATATCTCAGCGGGATCTACCTTTCTGAGACAGACATGGACCATGCCGCGGGCCGTATTAATCCAGGTAAAGGTCCACCCGTTGGCGTGAAACATCGGCAATGTCCACAGATACCGATCCGCCGGACTGAGATGATGATGGGCCAGGGTGCCCATAATGTTCATGTAAGCGTTTCGATGAGTAATCATGACCCCTTTAGGGCGGGCCGTCGTGCCGCTCGTATAGTTGATTGTGATCAGATCCGTCTCATTAATCGCCACCGAGTCAAAGTGAGGAGTATGTGCGACGAGCTGCTCTTCATAATCAATCCAATCGGATCCGGCACCCTCCAGAGCCACGAACACTTCGACCGTTTTTAACTGATCCCGAATACCGTCAATGGCCTCAAAATAATCAGGGTGCGCGCAAACCACTTTTGCACCGCAATGATTGAGGATGTACTCGAAATCATCCGGTTTGAGCCGGTAATTGATCGGCACAAGTACGGC
Organism: Gammaproteobacteria bacterium; assembly: GCA_010025385.1. GTDB lineage: Bacteria > Pseudomonadota > Gammaproteobacteria > Arenicellales > UBA868 > UBA868. The sequence goes on from RGTL01000144.1 coordinate 1,351, forward strand.
GCCGATCTGTGGAACGGCGTAATAGCCCTCAAGATGAGCGTGGGTATTGGGAGCAATGTACGCAACCCGGTCGCCCTGTCCCACTCCCAGGCTCTGGAGCGCGTGAGACCATCGGTCACAACGCTCAAGAAACTCGCCATAGGTAAAACGGCGATCACCATCCACGACGGCTTCACGGGAGCCGTAAAGTCGCTTTGCCCTTCGTGCGAATTCCATGGGTGTTAGTGCGATTTCCATCGTGACTCCGATCGCGTAGTAAATGAACTCAAACTCGATTGCCTCGCATCATCGGCCAAGCCCTTTTGGGTGTCAAACGCGAATGATGCACCGCTCTGTAGAGCTCCAGGCCCTTTCAAACCCCTATCCGTGAAGGCCTCATAAATATAATAACCCTCCGAAACAACCCGAACGCCCAAGAACGCCAGAATCTTCCAATGCTTGGACCCATTTTTCTCATTCTCTTCCTCCAGCTGGTGGGCGAGGCGGCTCAGCGCTATTTTGCGTTGGCAGTTCCTGGGCCGGTGATCGGACTGATGCTGTTGTTAATGCTCCTGCTGATCACCCGAAGCAGCAAGTCACAACAGCTGGCACAATTTCGCACGGGCTTTGTGGACACGGCCAGCGGCCTGCTTCGTCATCTCTCGCTTTTGTTTGTGCCAATCGGGGTCGGCGTCATCATGCATCTCAAACTCCTGGAGACTCATCTTGTCAGCGTACTCATCGTCATTCTGCTGGGTACCGTGTTGACGATGATCTTTACGGGATATGTTTTCCTAAAGCTGATGCGCAGGCCGTCCGATGGCTGATACGGCAAAACTTTATGAGGTCTGGGTTTATCTGCAGGCTGAGCCGCTTTTTTGGCTGACCCTCACCATCGGCTGCTACCTTGCAGCGGATAAACTTTATCGGGCGCTCAACCTATTTCCGTTATTAAATCCGGTGGCGGTGAGCATTTTGCTGGTGAGCACATGCCTGCTCCTCTTTGACATCGACTATCAGCGGTACTTCGATGGCGCTAAATTCATCCACTTTCTTCTCGGGCCCGCTACCGTCGCGCTAGCGGTCCCCATTTATCTGAACTGGTCGGCGGTACTTTCAGAAAAACGATCCATCATCGCGGGAGTTTTATCGGGATCCATTTTCGCGATTGGAATCACCTATCTGCTGGCCTTGATGACGGGACTCGATTCGGTCACCGTAAAGACTCTGCTGCCACGAAGCGTTACGGCTCCGATCGCCATGGGTATTTCCGAGATGATCGGAGGAATTCCCTCTCTTACAGCACTTATCACGGTAATCACCGGCATCGTCGGCGCGGCGCTTGGTGCATTTGTATTCGATACGCTCGGAATTAAAAACATGGCGGCCCGCGGGTTTGCCTTTGGCCTCGCGAGTCACGGGATTGGCACTGCGCGGGCGATCACTCGTGACCGCACCGCAGGGGTTTTTGCGGCTACCGCGATGGGATTAAACGGGATTGTGACGGCGGTGCTCGCCTCGCTGATCTTCCACCTCTTTTTAAACCCCTGAGTCTGCCGCTGAGGCGCGGCTGCTCAGGAATTCAGAAACGACCTCAAAGCATCAATCACACCCTGAGGATCTTCTTCTGGAAGAAAATGTCCAGAAGACAATGCCTTACCCGACACCTCATCGGCATAATCACGCCAGACCTTTAGCACGTCGTACGTGCGATGAACAAAACCCTTGTCGCCCCAAAGCGCAAGCAATGGCGCGCTAATCCGTCTTTGACGATCGGCCCGATCATGCGCCAGATCAACGCCTGCTGCCGCCCGATAATCCTCACAAGCGGCGTGAATAGTTTCAGGCTTGGAAAACCACTCGATGTATTCCGCTAAGGCCTCGGGCGCGAAGACCGCGTCAGGCGCACTCCATTGTCCTAATTTCATGCGCAGGTAGTACTCCGGATCGGCCCCAATCATGTGTTCCGGCATGCCCTTCCCCTGAATAAGGAAGAACCAGTGGTAGTAACCGGTTGCGAAGGCCTGATCGGCGTGATCGAACATGTGCAAAGTCGGCACGATATCCATCACACATAGTCTCTCGACATGTTGCGGGTGGTCCAGCGCCAGACGATGCGCTACCCGGCCCCCCCGATCATGCCCAACCACGCTATAGCGTTCATGGCCCAGCAAACGCATCAGCTCCGCAATGTCGTTTGCCATCTCGCGCTTGGAATAGGGAGTGTGTTGTTCGTCGGTCGGCGGCTTCGAGCTTCTGCCGTAGCCCCGAAGATCCGGACAAATGACCTCAAAGTGCTCTACTAATGAAGGCCCGACGTGATGCCACATCGCGCTCGTCTGAGGGAATCCGTGCAGAAACACAACGGGCTGGCCTACGCCGCTTCGGCGCACAAAAAGCTCCGCACCGCCGGTCCGATAGCGCTCAGTCTTAAATGTGTTGAACATAATCCGAACTAACTATTTTTTGGGACTGTCTTATTGACTGTGTCAATATATCAGTTGTGGTTACCAATAACTTTTTCACCGGAGGGTGTGAAATGAAAAAAATAATCGTTGGGCTTGCGCTATCACTTGCTCTCTTACCCGCAATAACCCTTGCTGGCACCGCGGTCCGGTATTCCGTGGATGGGTCGGATTACGAAGGCCTTTACTACCCTTCCAAGGAAAATGCCCCGTTGATCCTCTTGGTGCATGATTGGGACGGCCTCAACGACTACGAGATCAAGCGCTCTGAAATGCTCGCCGATATGGGCTACGCGGTTTTTGCGGTGGATCTTTTTGGGGCTGGCGTACGACCCACCGAGATGGATCACATGAAAGCCTTAACCGGTGCGTTGTACAAAGACCGTTCTAAAATGCGCGACCTGATGCAGGGCGCTGTCATTGCAGCTAAGGGCCAGGGCGCAAATACGTCTAACGCCGTTGCTGCCGGTTATTGCTTTGGCGGAGCCGTCGTGCTGGAGTTCGCTCGCTCTGGTGCAGACATGAAAGGCTTCGTCACATTTCATGGGGGCCTCAAGACCCCAGACGGGCAGGATTACAGCGCTGCGAAAGGCAGTTATCTTATCCTCCACGGCAGCGCCGATAAGGCAATACCGATGGAGCAATTCGCAGGGCTTGCCACCGAACTGGAAGCGGCCGGTCTGCCTCATGAAATGGTGACCTACAGCGGCGCGCCGCATGCCTTCACGGTCTTCGGCTCGAAACGGTATCGGGAAGACGCCGACAAAAAATCCTGGAAACAGTTTGGCGAGTTTCTCTCCTCGACTCTCGACTAAATTGGCCTTTTTTAGGTTGGGGGACTCCCGTGACAAGCAAGACCTCTGCAAATTGAAGCGTTAACCTTACTCGCGCGGTATCGATTCCCCAAACAAAAGCCCCCGGTTTGTGCCGGGGGCTCTTAGATCGC
>RGTL01000145.1 GCA_010025385.1 Gammaproteobacteria bacterium
CGCACTGCCTGCAGGGCGCTCGAATCATCGTAGAAGCGCCGCGCCAGGCGACTCTGGCCTGTGCTCATTGGATAGGTCCCAAAGTTAAGAGCCGACGCGGCAATGCGCGGCGCCTCGTCAGGAGACTCTGGCAAGGCAAGGTGATAAATCCGATCACAGGCCAATGCGGTTTCGAGAAGAGTTCCAGCAAAAGCCGAGCCTTCGTCGATCAACGCGAACAGGCTACGCGAGGAGACATCCAGACGGCTTAACGTTCGGCGTAATAAGCCAAGGGTTTCGCGCACAAGCCAATGATCTTTGGCGCCTTCAAGAGCCGCATCCATCTCAAGGATTTTTGAGATCTCGCCTTTGGAGCGGAGGACCCACGTACCGATAGAAAGTTCATTGGTGCGCAACATCAGGATTGCGTCTTCAAGTTCACGCGCGAATTGCAGCGGGTACCATTCAGCACCCACCGTGCTGATCGTCTCAGGATCCGCATTGACCGATTCAGTGGGCCCCTGAAGAACGATGGTTGCGGTTCTTTTCTGTCGATTGATGGCGACGTCTACGTACTTATAGTGCAGTCCGTCTTGTGTCGTTTCGCAGTTAAGCGGCGTGAGGGTAATTCCGCTTTCTCCTTGCGGGCGGTTACTCGTCTCGGCGAGTGCAAGTGCTCTTGCTGTGACCACTTCCTTGAACTCGGCAGGCTTTGCAATGTCGTCGACAAGGCGCCAGTCCTTTGCCTTTTGCCCTCGGACGCCCTCAGCCGTTGTACAGAAGATATCGGCGAGGTCATGGCGCACCTTGCGTTTATCGGTTATCCGAGTCAGTCCGCCGGTGCCCGGCAGCACGCCAAGCAGCGGCACCTCCGGAAGGCTCACGGCGCTTGATCTGTCGTCGACCAGAATAATTTCGTCACAGGCAAGGGCAAGCTCGTAGCCGCCGCCCGCACACACACCGTTTACCGCGGCAATAAATTTGAGGCCGCTGTGCTGAGACGAATCTTCAAGTCCGTTTCGGGTTTCGTTTGTGAACTTGCAAAAGTTGACCTTCCAAGCATGCGAACTCAGCCCCAACATGAAGATGTTGGCCCCGGAGCAGAAGAGGCGATCTTTTCCGCTGGTAATGACAACGCTACGAATCTCCGGGTGCTCAAATCGGATGCGGTTGATCGCGTCATTCAATTCAATATCGACCCCGAGGTCGTAACTGTTGAGTTTCAGCGCGTAGCCAGGCCTTAGCCCGCCGTTCTCATCAAAATCTGCTGTTAGCGTGGCTACCGGTCCGTCAAACGACAGTGACCAGTGGCGATAATTTTCGGGAGAGGTTTGGTAACTGACCAAAGGTTCGCTGGACATGTGGAGAAATCCTTAACTTTCGGTTGTCTTCTCGATATGCAATATAGTGCATTTAAAAAAAAGAGTAAAGAATTAAAATGCATTTTTACTGGGCCGGCCCGAGGCATTAAGTACCGTTGCTTTCTTCGGTCGGATGCGGTTGGACAGGAGACGATGACCCGTAAGTGATGCAGCGGCGTATTTATGAATTCGGCGGTCTGGGAATGGCTTAACCGCCTGATCGGTAGGTTACGAAATTAGATTTTTGAGGGCTCTAAACGTGCCCTGCAGATCCTCAGCGCTGGTATCAAGGATGTGGTCAGCTTTTGAATAGAAAGACTCTCTGCCCGCGAGAATACTGCGAAGGTCCGCCATCGCTTCGCCACTCGCCGCCATAGGCCGAAGATCGCCCTGAGCCATTACTCTTTCCATGTGATCTTCCGCTGAGGCTTTCAGCCAGACCGTGGTGCAGTGGTTAAGAACAGTATTCAGCATCGCCCCATCAGTGGGAAGACCGCCAGGTGTTGCGATCACGGCTTTGTCGTGGAGTCGAATGATGTCCTCCAGCGCTTTGTGCTGATAGCGTCGATATGCGTCTCCGCCATACAAGGCTTGAAGTTCCCCGATGCTGCAGCCTGCTAATTTTTCAATTTCGCGACTGACTTCAATAAACGGACTTCCGAGGTAGTCAGCCAGCATCTCGCCGAGCGTAGATTTGCCGGCGCCTCGAAGGCCGATCAGGGCTACTCGATTTTGCCGGTGCTGAGTTTCTGAACCCTTACCAAGGAATTCGCCAAGCTGTATCCGAACCTTTTGCAGAGCGGCTTCATCACAGCTGTTTAGCTGCTCTCGAATAAGGAGCCATTCGGGCGATGAGGCCGTGACATCGCCAAGAAGGTCGCTTGGCGAAACACGAAGCGCTTGGGCCACCTGAGACAGTACGATAAGAGAGGCGTTCCCGACGCCGGATTCCAGATTGGCGAGATGTCGCTCTGATATTGATGCCGCACCGGCGAGCTGTTTTCGGGTCATACCCCGCAGAGCACGTAACTCCCGGACGCGATGACCTACAGCCGTCAAAATGGGATGCTTTTTCTCCTGAGACATTGACGGGTTAGCTGGCACGACTTGGCCGAACTATATTGCGTAGATTTTTATAATTGGGGTAGTTTTTAAAAAGATCCGGCAATATATTGCAGAATCTTTTTGCTTGTAAAGCCGATGACGCCATTCGCGTGCTTTCGCAGCATGACGCGAAATGCGAGCTTCGAAATGTCGCGAGACTGAGACATTTTCAGGCGTTTACCGGACACCGAGAAGAACTTCGCGAGGAATACTCGGATGACTATCCATGAAATAACCGCGCCCGCTGCGACGTTTAACTTTGCCGAGCATCTGCTGCGGCTGAACGCGGAGCGCCCTGACAAGGTCGCTTTTATCGACGACGCCCGCGAGATGACCTTTGGTGAATTGGACTCTGCTGTAAAGAAGATGGCGTCGGCACTGCTTTATTCCGGGATTCGAAGGGAGGAGAGGGTTCTTCTCCTCATGCACGATTGCAACGATTGGCCTGTTGCGTTTTTGGGAGCGCTGTATGCAGGAGTGGTGCCCGTTGCGGTGAACACATTACTTACGGCAGAAGACTATGCCTATATGTTGATGCACAGTCGCTCACGAGCAGTGCTGACCTCATCTGCTCTTGTGGATGTGCTCTCCGAGGCGCTGAGCAAAGTGGATCACGATGTCACGCAGGTCGTTGTGTCTGGCGGTGCAGGTTCGATAGACGGTCAAATTGATCTGCATGAATTCATCGCGAGTCAGCGCCCTGCAGCGGAGTGCGCCAGCACGAGCGCTGATGATGCCGCGTTCTGGCTTTACTCGTCGGGGTCCACGGGGCGCCCCAAGGGCACGGTCCACACGCACGCAAACCCGTACTGGACGGCAGAGCTTTATGGCAAAGGGGTTTTAGGATTAAGAGAGTCAGACGTCTGTTTTTCGGCTGCTAAATTATTTTTTGCCTATGGTCTGGGTAACGCGCTGAGTTTCCCGATGAGCGTGGGCGCCACGACGGTGCTGATGGCGGGTCGTCCGACGCCGACGGCTGTTTTTGATAAATGGAAAGACCAGCGACCGACTATTTTCTTTGGAGCGCCGACAGGTTATGCCGCCATGCTGGCCGATCCCCAAAAGCCGAGCCCCGATCAGATCGCGCTACGTCTGGCATCCTCTGCCGGCGAGGCCCTGCCATCGGAGCTGGGAGAGCAGTTCACTCGCCACTATGGCGTTGAGATTATCGATGGGATTGGTTCGACGGAGATGCTGCATATTTATTTATCGAATGTCCCGGGCAGCGTGCATTACGGCACGACGGGTTCTCCGGTTCCGGGTTACGAGATCCGCCTCGTCGGCGACGACGGCAATGCGGTGGCTGATGGTGAGCCGGGGGATCTCTACGTCAAAGGGCCAAGCGCGGCGCTCATGTACTGGAACAATCGCGAGAAATCACGCGATACGTTCCAGGGGGTCTGGACCAAAAGTGGGGATAAATATGTCCATAACGAAGACGGCACATATACCTATTCCGGACGTACAGACGACATGCTCAAGGTCAGCGGCATGTATGTCTCGCCATTCGAGGTAGAAGCCTCGCTCGTCAAACATCAGGCAGTCCTTGAGGCTGCTGTGATCGGCAAGGAAGACGAAAGCGGGCTGACCAAAACAAAAGCGTTCGTCGTGCTAAAGCCCGGGCAAGTCGCCACTGAGGCTGAACTTCAGGCTTTTGTAAAAGACCAGCTGGCGCCTTACAAGTATCCTCGCACCATCGAATTCATCGATGCCCTACCTAAAACGGCGACCGGGAAGATCCAGCGATTCCGGCTTCGCCAACGTGAGCAAGGCGTCGAGTGAGTTCTGTCGTGTCGGGCGGTTCCGCGTTGGTGTCGGTACCGGTAGGGGCGAAAGCACTGCAGGTTGAGTATCAATGGGTGGGAGAGGCTCGGGAGAAAGGGCCTGTGATCGTGTTTCTTCACGAGGGACTTGGCTCTCTCAGCATGTGGAGGACGTTCCCTGATCAATTGGCCCGCGCCTGCGGTATGCAGGGGTTGGTGTACTCCCGTCCAGGTTATGGTCAGTCGACGCCGAGAGGGGAGGGCGAGAAATGGCCGCCGACTTTCATGCACGAGCAGGCCATTGACGTTTTGCCTGCCTTTTTGTCTGCGGTAGGCCTTGATCCCATCCGCCGCCCTTTGGTTCTGATGGGCCACAGCGATGGGGGATCAATCGCGCTGTTGTTTTCTGCGCTTACCGACTGGCCTTGTCGAGGCATTATCGTGATGGCGCCGCATCTCTTTGTTGAGGATGTTTCCATTCGAAGCATCCGTCAGGCGAGAGAGGTTTATCTTAAAACCGATATGCAGGAGAA
>RGTL01000146.1 GCA_010025385.1 Gammaproteobacteria bacterium
GACGGGTCTGCGCCAGCAACTTGAGCAACTAGCTCCGACTAAGCGACAGGCCCATCTTTCTGAATATCTGATCTCTGAGATCGTCAATGCGCTTCAAGGCGCAGGCAAAGAGGCAGCAGTGGATCTTCGAACACCTCTGTTTGATCTTGGGCTCGATTCGCTTGGCGCAGTCGAACTTCGTAACCGCGCTGCAAATGCCTTAGGTATCAAACTGAGGAGCACAGTTCTTTTTGATTACCCCAATGTCGCTGCTTTATCCGAGTATCTTCTGGATCGACTGGGTTTGGACGAGCACAGTGAAGCTATTACGCCCCGGCCGTCGAGCCCGGCCAGGCCGTTGACTGGAGAGATGACGAGCCACCGTGTCGATAAGGAGAAACCTTCAGACGAGGAAGACATCGAGATGTTGTTGCGAAGGGAACTCGAAGACAATGGCTGACGGGTCGGTGGAATCGAAAGCTGATGATCAGCGGGCGTTGATGGCCCGTGCTCTCGAGGAAATCAAGCGATTACGAAAGGAAAACGCAAAGCTTTCTGCGCGGGACTCGATTGCGGTAGTAGGAATCGGGTGTCGATTCCCCGGCTTGGCAGATGGAATCGAGAAGTTCTGGGGCCTGCTCGACCAAGGCCGCAGCGGTATCGTGGATGTACCGGAAGACCGTTGGGATAAACATACCCTAGTCGATCCGGATCCCCAAGCGCCGGGTAAGATCGTTAGCGCCCGCGGTGGGTATCTCACTGATGGTCTGGCCTTTGACAGCGGCTTCTTCGGAATTGCACCTATTGAGGCAGAAAGTCTAGATCCGCAACAGGCTCTTTTGTTAGAGGTGACCTGGCAAGCGCTTGAGCAAGGAAACATTAATCCCAGGAGCCTGTACAACACGCGCTCCGGAGTCTTTGTGGGTGCAAGCAGTCCGGATAACGCGATGCAGCTTATGGGTGCGGAGTGGGAGTCTATCGGCCCCTACCATGGCAGTGGTTGCGCATTTGGGCCTCTTGCAGGCCGACTTTCATTTTATTACGGCCTCTTAGGCCCTAGTTTTGTGGTGGACACCGCGTGTTCCTCCTCACTTGTATCAATTCACCTAGCATCTGACAGTCTCCGGAAGGGAGAGTGTGATCTCGCGATCGCCGCGGGTGTGCAGTTGAATACGCATCCGGGCTTTGCGATGACCTTCTCGAAAGCGCGAATGCTCTCCCCAGACGGCCTATGCCGAACTTTCGATCAGGAGGCGAACGGGTACGTTCGAGGTGAGGGGTGTGGCGTGCTCATTTTGAAGCGGTTAGCCGATGCGGAGGCTTCCGGCGATCACATTATGGCTGTTTTGCGCGGTTCGGCCGTAAACCAAGATGGACCCAGTGGAGGCCTTACGGTGCCCAGCGGGCCGGCACAGAGTCGTGTGATACGAGAGGCTCTTCACGATGCAAACCTTAGTCCGGCAGATATCGCATTTATTGAGGCTCACGGAACAGGCACTTCGCTTGGCGATCCGATTGAAGTCGGTGCGCTTGGTGATGTATTTGCCGAGGGTCGCTCCAGCGAGAGTCCTTTGATCATTGGCTCACTAAAGACCAATATTGGCCATCTTGAGGCCGCCGCCGGTGTCGCGGGAGCAATAAAGACGATCTTATCCCTTTATCACCGTCGGGTGCCCCGTCATCTGAACCTAGAAAGTCCAAATGCGCTGATCCCCTGGGATGATCTTCCAGTGATTGTGCCGACAGACGCCTCGGCACCGTTGCCACAGGAGCAAACCCTCAACGCCGGGGTGAGTTCATTCGGGTTTAGCGGCACGAACGCGCATTTGGTGTTTTCAAATTATGCGAATAAAGAATTAGCCGACGAATCGGACGATTTACCCAGTGCAACGCTACTCGCGCTTTCGGCTCATGATGAAGTTGCCTTGACCTCCTTGGCTCGAGAATACCGCGAGCTGCTTGCGGCTTCTTCTCACTCAGAGATGCATCAGATTGTCTGCGGGGCTTGGCACAACAGGGCACACCTCTCCAAACGACTCGCTGTAGCGGGGCGAGAGCGTCGCGACTTTGTGGATCGGCTATCTGATGCGATCTCAGGTCTGGAGTCATCCGGTCACTTATCTTCTGAGAGCGGTCCGGCCGGTCGACATCTCGCCTTCGTTTTCCCCGGACAGGGCTCCCAGTTCTCTGGAATGGGAAGAAGCCTGTATCTTGAGAGCGAGGTCTTTCGGGCAGCATTTGATCAGGCATCCGAGTTAATTGAAGTGCAGAGCGGCCTTTCGGCAAAAGATTTGATATTGCGTGATCACGTGGATATCGATCTGACTGGAAACGCCCAGGTGAGCTTGTTCTGCTTGCAGTATGGATTGATAGAGTTATGGCAATCCTATGGCGTGCAACCGACACGAGTAATTGGACACAGCGTCGGGGAGGTGGCGGCCGCACTTGCCGCAGGCGTCTTCTCCCTACCCGAGGCGGCTAAATTGGTGGGGCTGCGAGCAAGACTGATGGGCGAGATCGCCTCAGAGGGCGGAATGCTCGCAATAGGACTCTCGGATCAGGATGTAAGAGCGAGAATTCATGGAACCCCGCTCACCGTAGCGAGCGTAAACGGGCCGCAGTCGACAGTAGTCTCCGGTCCGCTAAGCGCGTTAGACGAACTCACGAGCCGGTTGGTTAACGATGACATTCGTCATCGCCGGCTCTCCGTCTCCCATGCGTTCCACTCCCCAATATTTTCCGCGGCGGCTGAGCGGTTCCGCTCTCAAGTATCCGAAATAGATTTTCAGGCTCCTACCATGCCTATGGGGTTAAACCTTACCGGAGAGCTTAGTGCTGGCGATGCGGTGAGTGGCGACTACTGGACAGATCAGATTGTTTCCACAGTTCGCTTTTATGATGCCGCGCGAGCGCTTCAAAACATCGGTGTCGATACGTGGCTCGAGTTAGGCCCCCAACCCACCTTGTTGCCTGCTCTCGAGACTGCTGAGGCGGATATCTCGGAGACGGTCTCAGCAGGTCGATTTGTCACGAGCCTAAAAAAGGGTGCCGATGACTTACGGGGGTTCTTAAGTGCGGGGGCTGAATTGTGGATGAGTGGCTACGATCTTAATCTGCCATTTCCGAGGGTTCGCGCAATCACGCTTCCTGCCTATCCCTTCGAGCGCAAGAGATTTAGCGTACCCAGAGCTACGAATACGGCTCGCTCAAGAAGTCGCTCGCTCGAAGATGGGACCTGGCAAGAGCTGGTCTCTTTGCCTCGGTTCGCGACAACCGTACTCCAGCGGAGCATTTCCCTTCGCTCTGATCCTGAGTTAGCGGACCATCGGGTATTCGGCAAGACGATCGTTGCTGGGGCGTTTCACGTCGCTCTGACTGTAGAAGCGGTAAGCACCGTGTTGGACGTCGCGGAATTTTCCCTGCAGGACGTTGAGTTTCCGAGAGCACTTCATGTCCATGAGAATGAGGAGGTGTGTATCCAAGCCGTAATTTCGCGTCAGAGCGATGGATCGAACTTGATCGAACTGCTCAGTCTCGATGCGGAGCGCACCCGCGAAATTTCTCATCTGCAAGCCCGTCTCGTTTCCTCGGAGGAGACTCCCTTAGCCCTGTCTTCCCCCCCAATCGGTTCTCGAGGACAGGTAGTGAACGTGGCAACAATCTACGAAGCCCAAAGGACTCGGCAGATTGAAACCGGGCCCAGTTATGTGTGGCTGCAGGACTTGGTTCGACAGGAACATTCTGCGGTGGGCACGTTAGAGGAGCCCGAGGCAGCGAGAGCGCAGCCGCAATGGGCATTGCCGCCAGGACTCCTCGATAGTTGTTTTGGTATTTTTGTATTTCTTTCGGGCGTTGCGCCGGAGGACACTTACGTCCCGGTGGGTTTCGATCGTCTTTATGTGAAGCGGCCGCAGTCCTTCAGCGGTTTGAAGGCAGAGGTGAGGGTTACGTCTGTCGATCTGCAGGCCGGAAACATTCATGGCGACATCAACGTTATCGACGGCGATGGCAGTCTGTTATTGTCATTGGAGGGTGTACGAGCCCGAAGAACGAATCGAGAACGGTTGCTCGGCGAGGATTCTTTAGGGGAAGAAGAGAGCTATACCGTTGCGTGGGAGCCGATAAAGCCAGCGAAGGAATCGGTTCAGTCTGGATCATGGTTGCTGGTTAAGGGTAAGCATCCGGTTGGCGAGTTGATGGCGACACAGCTACGTGAGGCCGGAGGAGAGGTCGCGGTTATTGATGCTCCGCTATCAGACCCGGATCAATGGCCTCAAGAAATAGATGCCCGTCTGCAGGCGGCTCTTGCCCCTGATAAGGGGTCGGGGGCAGTCCAAGGGGTCACGATCGTTAATTGTTTGCCGTTGGATACGGCGTTAATGGGTGTGCAGGATTTTGAGCACCAAATTCGGACAGCGTGTGGCAGTGTCATTCAATTATTAAAAGCCCTTGATGCCGCAGATCATTCCTATCGATTGATAAATCTTACCGAAGGGGCTGTTCAAGCGCTCCCCGAAGAGGGCGTCCAGCGGCCCGAGCAGGCTACAACCTGGGGACTTGTCAGATCTTTCAATAGGGAAGATCCGCAGTTGCCGGTGTGCGTCATGGATGTGGCTCCGGAGGTATTCTCAAGTGATCCGAAGTTGGTGATTCGCGTCCTCCAATCGATTGGTCAGGAGCGTCAGTTCGCGCTACGCAGTGGTTCTGCGTATGTTGCACGATTGGCCAGAAAGCAGCTGCTTTCT
>RGTL01000147.1 GCA_010025385.1 Gammaproteobacteria bacterium
ATCTACGGTCGCGGATCCTGTGACATGAAAGCAGGGCTTGCCTGTTACCTTGAGGTAGTTCGCGTGCTTCGAGAGGCCGATGTGATGCTGGATGGCTCGCTGCTGCTTTGTGGCGTTGCCGACGAAGAATGGCAGATGGCCGGATCGAGAGAGATCGGGCTCAACGGGCCTCGAGTCGATCATTGTATTATCGGCGAGCCTTCTGATCTTGCCGTCTGCCCCGCCCACAAGGGACAGTACGGCCTTTTCATCCGTACCTTTGGCAAAGCCGTGCACTCGAGCATCCCCGAACAGGGCGAAAACGCGATTGAGCGAATGGCGCGAGTGATCAACGCCATGGCTGATTACAATGAGGAACTTGCAGCTCGAGAGCCGCACCCGCTTTGTGGGCACGGCCGATACAGCCCCGGCGTTATTCGAGGGGGCGAGTTGGCCAGTGCGGTACCGGATTTCTGCGAGCTTGAGATTGACCGTCGTCTGCTGCCTACGGATTCTGCCGATGATGTCCGTCGGGATATTGAGCGGCGACTGGATCCGCTGCGTGAATCAGACCCCGGGTTTCGCTATGAGTTGAGCGAGCCGTCTTGGGATATTCCAGCGAATGACCTTTCCGTCGAGGCGCCGGTGGTCCAGTCCCTGCTGAGATCGGCGGCGGAATGGGCCGGCCGGCAGGCTCAGCCGCAAGCCTTCCCCGGATCGACCGACGCCCCTAACCTAAAAAGCCCTTCGGTAATTTGCGGACCGGGATCGTTAAGTCAGGCGCACTCTCTCAACGAGTTCGTGGAGATCGAGCAACTGGAGCGAGCGACCCGGATGTATCTTCGAGCCGCGTTTGATTTGCTGGCCTAGCGAGAAAACCGCTCTGGGCGATAAGGCGCCAGATCAACCTGCGGACGCTGGTGATCGATCAGCTGCTGCACCAATTTGCCGGTGATGCCGCCCAATGTGATCCCGACGTGCTGATGCCCAAAGGCATAAATGACGGACCGGTGCCGGGTCGATCGGCCGATAACCGGAAGGCTGTCTGGCAGGGTCGGTCTGAATCCTAGCCAGGTTGAGCCGCTCTCCCCCGATCCCGGAAGCGCTCTTTTGACCATTCTTCGGATGTACTGAAGTCGGCGTTGATTGATCGGTGCAGTCAAGCCGGCCAGCTCGACCGTGCCGGCGGCGCGAAGCCCATCTGCGAGCGGTGAAATGTAGAGGCCCGCATCCGCCAGGCCGACCGGTCGCGTGAGTAGGGCTGCGTCGTTTGGGAACATCACGTGATAGCCCCGCTCTGTTTCCAGAGGCAGGGGGTCAATCAGTCCGCCTCCAATTTGGGTTGACCATGCCCCCGCCGCAATAACGACTTGGCGAGTCTTAAAGGACTGTGTTTCGCCCCGGACCGAAACCTGGTCAGCGTATTGTTGATCAATCGATTTGATGCGCTCGTTACGCCAAAGACCGCCATTCGCAACAAAGCGCTCGGTCATGCGGGTGATCATGGCCTGGGGGCTCAGTAGGTGAAATCCATCATCGTAAAGAATCCCGCCGGCGAATCCCGAGTTCAGATGCGGCTCCAGATTTTGAATATCCGATGGACCCAGGTCTGTGATGCGAACGCCCTGTTCGCGACGTCGCCGGATATCTGCTTGGGCCGCACTCAGAGCCGCGTTCGTGGAGTAAAGATAAAGCGTTCCGTCTCGGCGGATGAGATCAGAGCCTCCGACATCTTGGAACAGATCAAGCGCGGCGGTTTCGGATTCGCGCAGCAGCGCGCCCAGGCCGGCGATCGTCTCATCGACGCGAGCCCGTGAGCAGTGTCGCAAGAACCGAATTAGCCAGGGCAGCATTTTGATACCGTATAGCGGCGAAATCGAAAGTGGCCGCTCGTCGCCGGTCATCAGTCCAGGCAAACTTTTCAGGAGTTTAGGGTGATTAACCGGAATGCAGGCGTAACTTGCGAAGGTCGCCGCATTGCCGAAGCTGGTCTGACTGCCGGGGGCGTGCGCATCCACCAGAGTGACCCGATGCCCCGCTCGCTGTAGGTAGAGGGCGCAGGACACGCCCACCATCCCGGCACCGATGACGACAGTCGCTTTTTCGTTAATGCTCATATTGGGGGAGTGGGGTGCCGGGCAGCTCTTAGACCCGCTCGATAATCAGTGCAATACCCTGTCCTACGCCTACACACATCGTGCACAGCGCATAGCGACCCTTTGAGACATGCAACTGGTTTGTTGCGGTCATCACCAGGCGCGCGCCACTCGCGCCGAGCGGATGACCCAGGGCGATCGCGCCGCCATTGGGATTGACGCGAGAGTCATTATCCTGGAGCCCAAGGTTTCTCAGTACGGCCAAGCCTTGGGCCGCAAACGCTTCGTTCAGTTCGATAACGTCGATCTGATCGAGTTTGAGTCCCGCGAGCTTTAGCACCCGATTGGTGGCTGGAGCAGGGCCAATCCCCATAATGCGCGGTTCAACCCCGGCGCAGGCCATAGCCACGATGCGCGCTTTGGGTTCAAGCTGATGGGAGCGGGCAGCCGCTTCGTTAGCGATCAACAGAGCGGCCGCTCCGTCGTTCACGCCTGAGGCGTTGCCGGCAGTAACGCTACCCTCAGGGGTGACAATTCCCTTGAGCATCGATAACTTTTCAAGCGAGGTCTGTCTGGGATGCTCATCCTGAGTGACCATGACAGATTCGCCTTTTCGGCTGGAAATCGTTACCGGGGTGATCTCGGGAGAAAAGAATCCGCTAGCCTGAGCGCGTGCTGTCTTTTGCTGACTGGCAAGGGCAAACTGATCCTGAGCCTCGCGTTCAATGCCAAAATCCTGAGCCACGTTCTCAGCCGTTTCAGGCATGGAGTCAATTCCGTATTGCGCTTTCATCAGTCGGTTAACGAAGCGCCAGCCGATCGTGGTGTCATATACCGCTGGTTGTCGTGAAAAAGCGGTGTCCGGTTTGGGCATGACAAAGGGAGCGCGGCTCATGCTTTCGACACCTCCAGCAACGATTAGCGTGGCTTCCCCCGATCTAATTGCACGGGCGGCGGTACCGACGGCGTCCATGCCTGAGCCGCACAGCCGATTGATCGTTGCGCCGGGTACGGCGTGGGGAAGGCCTGCAAGTAACAGCGACATTCTGGCTACATTTCGATTGTCCTCACCGGCCTGATTAGCGCAGCCAAGAATGACGTCATCGACGGCGTCCCAATCCACTCCAGGATTGCGTTCCATCAGCGATCGGAGGGGAATCGCGCCCAAGTCATCCGTCCGTACCGCAGACAGGGACCCGCCATATCTTCCGAAAGGCGTACGCTGGGCATCGCAGATCAGCGCCTCGTTTATGCTGTGGCTAGTCATCACGTATCACTCTCGAGCAGATCTAGGCTGTCGGCACCTTAAAGAGGCTAATGGCCTCAAGATCCAATACGGTGACCTCGTTTTGATTCTTCATCTCCCATCGCCACCTCAGGATACCGAGATCCGGCTTACTTTCGGATCGACGAACCTCCAGCACCTTCGCCTCCACATGAAGCTGATCGCCAGGTCGAACGGGGTGCTCCCACTTCAGGTAGCTGAGGCCGGGAGAGGCGAAGGATTCCGAGTCGTGCAGCGCATGATCCACCATCAGGCGCATGGCGATACCGCAGGTATGCCAGCCGCTAGCAATCAGTCCGGAAAAAGGTCCTTTTGCGGCCTCATCCGGGCTGACGTGAAACCACTGCGGATCGTACTGCTGTGCAAATGAAATGATCTCGTCTTCGCCTACCGTGTAGACCTTTGTGGTCAGAGACTGTCCTTCAAAAAACTCAGCGAACTTCATGTCCGATGCCCTTCATGATTGGGAGGTCTAATGCTTGACATGCTCGCGCCACGCGGCCTGTCGCAGGCCGGGACTGACGCGATAACGTTCTCCCCGGTAAAAGTCATTAAGCGAATCCAGCACTTTAGTTATCGGAGCCGCCCCCCATTCATTTTGCCAGTCAAACGGGCCCGCGGGGTAATTTGCACCCAAGCGCATCGCTGCATTGGCGTCCTCTTTCGAGCATACGCCTTGTAGAACCGCGTCGTTTGCTTCGTTTACGATCATGGAAAGGGTTCTGGCGACAATAAGACCAGGATAATCCTTTGTTTGGACAGGCACGAATCCAATATGCCTCAAGAGGTTCGCTGCTTGTTTTGCTGAATCGTCGTTGGATTGGATTGCGCACGCCCATGCGAGGGGTCCCGCATCGCGGTCTGCAGGAGCCCAGTCGAACACCGCTACATTACGAATGCCTTCTTGCGCTGCTATCTCGGACGCCGTCCGACCCTCGGTCATTCGTAGATCGAGTTCACCTGCCCGGATGCCCGACCAGTGACTTTCTGGATGGCGAGCAAAGGAGATCCCTTTTTCAGATAGCCGGTCGGCGATGCGGCCGGCCATCGGATCGGTTCCATGTACTGTAAGTTCGCCTATCGTGTCGGTCGAATTCGCAGACGGAACGAGCGGGGAGGGCGAAGACGGGTCGGCCTGCGAAGGATAACTGTAAAAACCCCTACCGCTTTTTCTCCCAAAAAGACCGCCGTCAACCAGTTCCTTCTGAATGATCGATGGGGTGAAGCGCCGATCAAAAAAATTCTCGGTGAATACGCTTTGGGTAACTGCGAAATTAATGTCATGCCCAATCAGATCCATCAGCTCGCAGGGCCCCATGCG
>RGTL01000148.1 GCA_010025385.1 Gammaproteobacteria bacterium
CTTGATCACCGAGCGCGGGGTGATGTTATGAAGCTCGTTAAACGCCCGCTGTTTCTCCCGCCGTCGATCCGTTTCGTCGATCGCCCTTTTCATCGAGTCGGTGACACGATCAGCATACAGAATCGCTTTGCCATGCAAATTCCGTGCCGCTCGTCCGATGGTCTGTATGAGAGAGCGAGTGGATCGCAGAAACCCTTCCTTATCGGCGTCGAGGATCGCTACCAGAGACACCTCCGGTAGGTCGAGCCCCTCTCGCAGCAGGTTAATGCCCACCAGCACATCAAAAGTACCCTTGCGCAGATCAGAGAGGATCTCCACTCGCTCTACGGTATCGATATCCGAGTGCAGGTACCGCACCCTAATATCGTGATCATTTAGATAATCGCAAAGGTCTTCGGCCATGCGCTTGGTCAGGGTCGTGACCAGAACCCGTTCGCCTGCAGCGGCACGCGCTCTGGCCTCCGACATTAAATCGTCGACCTGACTCGCAACCGGGCGAATTTCAACCTCGGGATCAATCAGGCCTGTTGGTCGGACAACTTGTTCGATGATGCTGGAGCTGTGGTCCTTCTCATAGTCCGCCGGGGTCGCGGAGACAAAAACTGTTCGGGGCATCAAGGACTCAAATTCATCAAAGCGCAACGGACGGTTGTCCATAGCCGAGGGCAACCGAAAGCCGTATTCGACGAGGTTTTCCTTACGGGACCGGTCACCCTTAAACATGGCTCCCAACTGTGGGATGGTCACGTGGCTTTCATCGATGATCATAAGCGCGTTGGCCGGCAGATAGTCGATCAAGGTGGGTGGCGGTTCACCGGCGTTGCGGCCCGACAGAAATCGCGAGTAGTTCTCGATCCCGGCGCAGTATCCGAGTTCGCGCATCATTTCGACGTCGTATTTCGTACGCTGCTCAAGCCGCTGGGCTTCAACCAATTTGTCGTTTGCACGAAGAAACTGCAGGCGATCGGTAAGCTCGGCACCGATCTCATCGATCGCCTCGAGAATTTTCTCTCGGGGTGTCACGTAATGGCTCTTGGGGTAGATCGTAAATCGCGTAAGGTTCTCATTGGTCTCGCCGGTGAGCGGATCAAAGCGAGAGAGTTTCTCCACCTGGTCACCGAAGAGTTCTACCCGCACGGCAAAGCGCTCGGATTCAGCCGGGAAAATATCGATGACATCACCCCTGACCCTGAAATTGCCGCGTCTTAAATCAATTTCATTGCGGGTGTACTGAAGCTCCGCAAGGCGCCTCAGAACCTCGCGCTGTTTAAGATCGGCCCCTTCCCGCAAATGCAGGATCATGCCGTGGTAGGCCGCGGGGTCCCCCAGGCCATAAATCGCTGAGACTGTCGCCACGATGATGACGTCTTCGCGCTCAAGAATCGCCTTGGTGGCGGAAAGACGCATCTGATCAATATGTTCGTTGATTGAGGCGTCTTTTTCTATGTAGGTGTCACTGGCGGGCACATACGCTTCCGGCTGGTAGTAGTCGTAGTAGGAGACAAAATACTCGACGGCATTGCGCGGAAAGAACTCGCGCATTTCGGAATAAAGCTGCGCCGCCAGGGTTTTGTTGGGGGCCAGGATAAGCGCGGGCTGTCCCAGTTCCTGTATGACGTGCGCCATGGTGAAGGTCTTGCCTGAGCCCGTGACCCCCAAAAGCGTCTGATACGCCTCGCCGGAATTGAGACCGTCTAACAGCTGGCGTATCGCGGCAGGCTGATCACCGGCCGGAGAAAAAGCGCTCTCGAGTTCAAATGCACGCTTCATGACGATCGGTATTTTTTCACTGATTTAGACCATGGGCGCCGTTCAAATTAAGCGCATGGTTTATCCAGACAAGACACTCCATCTCAAGTCCTTATCAACGGGATATTCGTTACCGGAATTACTGCTGGTGATCGCTATTTTAGCGATTCTTGTGTCAATCGCCGTGACGGGCGTGGCATCGATGGGCAACGATCAGCGCGTCAACCAAACGGCGTATCAGCTGTTTCACGATCTGAGCCACTCCCGCTCGAGCGCGCTCACCCGGGGAACCCCCGTTATCGTCTGCGCGGGTGATCCGGGACAGGGTTGTCGCAGTGAGGGACCCTGGTCTCAGGGCTGGTTCGCGTTTATAGATTCCGATCGAAATGGAGCTTTCTCGGTATCCGAGACGCTTCTTTCGCATAATAAATCGGACAGACACGTAACCATTCATTGGCGATCACCGAACTGGATAAAATTCACGGCGACCGGCGGCGCCTGGCCAAATGGCCACTTCAAGATCTGCGACGTGCAAAGCGGCGCTCGGACCGCGGTGATCCTCACCCTCGCTGGGCGATCGAGAATCTCATCGAAATCCCCAAGCGGCGCTGAGATCGAATGTTCGAGCGCGTAGTGGGTCTGGGGCATCTTGGCTTGACCAACGCGAGACTGGCCATTAGCATTGCCGCCCCTATCTTCCCCGGTAGTTCAGTTGGTAGAACGGTGGACTGTTAATCCATATGTCGCAAGTTCGAGTCTTGCCCGGGGAGCCAACTCCTTCCGTTTTCTGACGAGCGCGGCGTTAGCGTCGTGCCCCGTCAGACGTGCCGCGTCAACCCGCCATCCACAATCAGGCTCTGCCCGGTTATATAGCCTGCCTCCGCCGACAACAAAAAGCGCGTGGTGTCGGCAATTTCTTCCACGCTTCCGATCCTGCCCAGCGGAATTCGTTCAGCGGTTGCCGGCGCATGATTCAGGCTATTGATATATCCGGGCAACACGTTGTTCATTCGAATACCGGCTTTTGCATACCGGTCGGCGTAGAGCTTCGAGAACGCCGAGAGCCCAGCTCTGAGGGTGCATGACACGGGCAGCGCCTGCTCTGGCTCAAAGGCCGCAAACGTTGAGATATTGACCCACGCGCCTCCCCCCTGCTTTTCCATAATCGGCGTCACCAGCCGAGCCAAGCGCACCACGTTCAAGATCAGCATATCCAATCCAACGCGCCAGGCCTCGTCATCAATTTCCAACAGATCCCCTTTCGGGGGGTGGGCCGTGTGATTCACCACGGCGTCGATGCGGCCGTATTGTTTCATCGTGGCATTTACGATCGCCACCAGATCATCTGCCGATGTCACTGATCCTCGCACAGCAAGCCCACCCAACTCTGCGGCGAGAGATTCACAGGCCTCACTGCGCGACATAATCGCGACACGATAGCCCGATGCCGCAAGACGCCGGCTGACGGCTGCGCCTATCCCGCCGCCCCCTGCCGTGATGATCGCCACCGGTGATTCAGACATAAACGCTCCTTTCTTTTTTGAGGTTCACAGATTGCCTAGCGCGCCGCGCGTTTCGTAGACTAGCACCATCTTATTTTTATTAGAGCAGATAATCCATGAGTGAATTAACGGGCGTTTGCGTACCGGTATGCACGGTGTTCGACGAGTCAGGACAAAAGATTGACGACGGGCGCTACCTGGCGCACGTGGACCGGATGCTTGATGCCGGTGTCGATATTGTCCTGCCGTGCGGAGGCACCGGGGAGTTTGCGTATCTGCGGCCCGAAGAGAAACGTCATTTGATCGACATCACGGGCAAGCATGTCCAGGGCAAGGCAAAAATGCTGGCCCAGACCTCTGCGATCTATCTTGAGGACACCCTGGAGGCAACCCGCCATGCGGCTGATCATGGCGCAGATGCTGTCATGGTGCTGCCGCCCTATTTTGAGGGTCCGGACGCGAGAGGGGTCATGGCGCATTACGAGGCGGTGGCGCAAGCCAGCGCCGTGCCGGTGATGGTCTACAACATCCCTGTTCATTCAGGTTTTGATGTGACCCCGGAAATGTTTGCAGATCTTTTGAAAATCGATGGGATCGAATACATCAAAGACAGCACCGGCGATTTTGTACGCATCCAACAACTCATCGAGACCGGCGGGAAAGTATTCAACGGCGGAGACCCCATCACCTATCCGGCTCTCGTGGCAGGCTGTGTGGGTTGCGTTTGGGGATCGGTCAACTTCTTGCCGGAAGCCGCGGTTTCTTTATTCAGAGCAGTGAGCGGTGGTGACCTCTCGACGGGAGCGGCTCTTTGGAAGAGCCTCTTGCGATCGCAATTGTTTGTCTGGTCGCATGTCTACAACGCGTCGGTGAAGGCCGCGGCTAACCATCTGGGGTTCGATGTGGGCTCGTGCCGGCCGCCGGTGCTGCCGCTTACCAGCGGAGAGACCGCTGAGCTCTTTGACACCCTGGAGTCCATCCGCTCGCTCTGACGCGTGGGCGGATGCCCTAGCGATTGCGCTCGGGGATAAGGCCTCTGGGCGAGAAACGCAGCACGATCAGCAGAACGAGGCCCATCGTGATGTAACGCGTATACGCCGCGTTATCAATCAAGTGCAGCCTCAGGGGGCTTTCTGGCGACATTGACGCGGTCAGCAATTCAATCAGCGCCAGCCCCAGGGGCTCGGCTTCGATCCAGAAGAACCAGATAACAAAGCCGCCGAGAATGGATCCGAGGTTATTTCCCGAGCCGCCCACAATGACCATCACCCAGATGAGAAATGTGAAGCGCAGGGGCTGGTAACTCGACGGAGTGAAGATACCGTCCAGGGTAGTCAGCATCGCGCCGGCGAGCCCCAAAACCGCCGAGCCCAATACAAAGACCTGCAGGTGTCTGGCCGTCACATGCTTTCCCATCGCGCCGGCCGCG
>RGTL01000149.1 GCA_010025385.1 Gammaproteobacteria bacterium
TACCGTACTCGCCATATCCGTTTCCACAAAGCCCGGCGCAACCGCGCTGACAAAAATGCCAAAAGGTGCTACCTGCTGAGCCAGTGACTGTGTCATGGCATGTAATCCGGCCTTACTCGCGCCGTACGCGGGACAGCGGGGTTCGCCCCGGAAGGCGCCACGTGATCCCACGTTGACGATGCGACCGCCTCCGTTCACTTTCATATGGTGAACCGCCAGCCAGGCGAGGTTGGCTGGCCCGATTAGGTTGACAGCCAGGGTACGGGACCAGGCGTGCTGCCAGTCACCGTAAGACACGCTTTCAACCGGGTGGGCCTCAAAGATCCCGGCGTTGTTGACGAGAATGTCGAGACCGCCGAGCTTCCCGACACAATCTGATATCAATTGTTGCGCGATCATGGGATCGGCGACGTCGCCCCGGCACAGGACATGCCCTTTTCCAGACAGAGAGGCGAGAGTCTGCCTCGCGGCGTCCTCGTCCGTCCGATAATGCACCGCCACACACGCCCCGGCCGCAGCGAATTGAATCGCGATGGCCCGTCCGATACCGCGAGAGGCGCCGGTTACAAGAACGCTTTTCTTATCGAAACGCATGGGAGCAGATTAGCCGAAATTGACCTGGCCGAAAAGGAGTCGATTAGCAATAAATAATTGATTTATTGAAATAAAAGGATCAATCGTATCTCTAATGGGAGGTGAGCCGGTTACTCCCACCGACCAGTACATTAGCAAGTCTATAAGAATATAATGAAATGACAAATTTAAACAGGCAAGCCGATGTAGTCGGTCGGCGCCGTATGAAGAGGAAAACGACGATGAAAAACCTGAAAGGAATAGCTGTTGCCGCGGCTCTCGCGCTGGCTGGCACTGCTCAAGCGGACTACTCAATGAGCCCCCAGAGCCCGGATGCCAGCATCGATCTGATGTCGCCCAGCACCTGGTTCGAAAGTATGCCGGCGGCCGGTATGACGATGCCGTTCAACCCAATGCACCCTGCGGGCTGGGCTGTCATCATGAACCCGCGCACCCATACGAATTTTCATATGGCATTTACGAATCCCGCCACCTACGCCCAGTTCATGACGCCACAGTTCTATATGCAGTTCATGAATCCCAAGAATCTGATGGCCTGGTAGTGCTTCTTGGTGATTCGACTGCCCCGGCAAAGACACCGACCGAATAACCCTTAAGCGATTCAGCCTCCCTGAAAAAACGGCCGCTTCAGCGGCCGTTTTTTATTCGCCCTTACTCGTTGGAAAAGCCTTTGGCGTCGGACGGCGCCGCACGTTCAACCAGCCCGCGGCAATAATGGCAATCACGCCGAGAAAGGCGATCGGGCTCAGCGTGTCCCCCCAGAACAGATAGCCAAGAATAATGGCGACGGGGATCGCGCTAAAGAAAAAAGGCGCAATAAAGGACATCTCGCCAAGCCGAACGGCAGTCACCATCAGCGGAAAGGCCGCGCTCACCAGCAGGGCGGAGATCAGGATGCCGCCGGTTGACTCCCAGCCCACGGCCTGCCATTGAAAACCGCTTCCGATCCCGGATCCGATAGCAACCACCAACACCGTGAGAAAGGACACCTGTAGGGGGTGAGCGGAGGTGTCAATGAATCGTGTGGCGAGCTCACGCGAGGCGCTCGCAAAAGCGGTCGCGATGGGTAAAAGGAGTACCAAAGACCATTCGGCGCCCCATGGTTGGGTCACGCACAACACCCCGGCAAATCCAAGCAGTACAGAGATCCAACGCGACAGCGAGTTGGCCTCTCGCAAGATTAAGATGCCGAGCAGAGTAACCAGGATAGGCGAGGTCCATGCAAGCGCCGCTGCCGTAGGAAGCGCAATGAACTGCAGCCCGAAAAGCCAAAACCCTGTTGACATGAACTCACAGCCTCCGCGTACCAGGAGCCACGGTTGGCGCAGGCTCGGGCGCGGCAAGGGCTTGCCTTGAATCATCAGGGCCGCGCCCAGGATCAGAAGAATCACGAGCGCGCGAAGGAAAATGAATTGCAACGGTGGGATATTGTCGAGCAGGCCCTTTACCAGGGCATCGCTGGCCGTAATGGCGGTCATCGCGAGCACTACGGCGCCCGCCGCGCGCAGGTTATGGGTAGAGAGTCTTTCCATGAAGACTGCGTACTCTAAGGGGAACAGCCCAAAAAAAGATGCCTCCTGGAGACCCGATTTGCGTCCATGGCGCCTTGATGCGCCCCCCCTTACAATGAGTCAGACAACAAAAGAGGGGTAACCATGAGCGACAAAACCGCTGCGGGCGAACTGAGTGACGAAGAGCTCGATCTGCAACTCCGTGAGATAGCGGACCGGTTCATTGATCTGGCAAATGAGCAGGCCCAGCGCTTTCACAAGGAAAACGTCAGTGAGGCCATGATGTTTGCCGCGTCACGATTCAATGCCTTTGTGGTGGCTGCCCATGCGGAGGACGTGTTGGCCTACGATGAGGAGCGCGACAAGGCGCTGGAATACTTCACGGGGCAGTACCGAAACATGCTGGTCAGCAATCTGGACGACTATCGGGGCAGTTTCGAAGACCTTAAATACGCTCACCTGATGACGCGTCGGCCAAATTAAGAGTCTGTGCGACCCGGGAAAGTCACGTCAATGAATCACTGGCTGTGCGACCAGAACCGTGAACAGGAGCGAAAAAATATGAGATTCCCCTCAAGCATCATGATCCGCATCGCGTTTTCGATACGCGCCGCCTGCCTGGCTCTGCTATTGGCGCCCTTATTGGCGACAGCAGATCAGTCCTCTACGCCTTCGGACGCGGGTGCGATGGAAGCGGTCATCTCACGACAGCTAAGTGCCTTCGCACAGGGAGATTCGAACACAGCATATGCCCAGGCCTCTCCCCTGATTCAGGCGATGTTTCCCAACCATGAAATTTTCATGGCCATGGTTCGAGATGGCTACAGCGCGCTGATTCGACCTTCAAAAGTGGACTTTCTTGGCGTGAAGCAAACCCCCGACGGGCCGGTTGTTGGAGTCAAGGTGTTCGCCCGCGACGGCAGCCTCTGGCTGGCCGCCTACCAGATGGTGCGGGAGACGGGAGAAGATTGGCGAATCAACGGCTGTCGACTGACCCGTTACGCCGGTGAGCCGACCTGATCAGTTATTTTCCTGCCGGGTGTGCACGCTGAGCGGAGCGTCCGGCCCGTTATCCGTGACCGAAAAGACAATCGGCTGACAACACACCTCGCAGTCCTCAACGTATTCAGCCAGCTCCACGCTGGGATCCACCAGCGCGGTGAACGCCTCGCCGCAGTAGGGGCACTCGATCAGATGTTCCTCAAGATTCATAGTTGCGTTATTCTGCCATCGTCGGGCGCAGTCGGTAGCCGAGCCCGTGAGTCCACTTAACGGGAGAAGGCAATGACAGATTACAGCCAAATGACCTGTGAGGCATGCCGGGTCGGCGCACCGCCGGCGACGGAAACAGAACTGGATGAATTTCTGGCCGGTCGGTCGGGATGGCAGCGCCTGGTGATCGATGATGAGCCTCGTCTTCGAAGGGTATACACCTTCAAGAATTTTTTGAACGCGCTGGCATTCACCAACAGCGTCGGCGAGATCGCCGAATCGGAGGGTCATCATCCGGCCTTGACGACGGAATGGGGTCGGGTGACGGTGGACTGGTGGACGCACAAGATTCACGATATCCATCGAAACGACCTGATCATGGCGGCGCGCAGTGATGCGCTCTATGACGCAGCGCAATAAGCGGACTATCCGGATTGGATCGCACGGAACGTTTTTATACGATTGATCGCATGATGCGTGCCCGGCAGGGCACGACCCTTCGCGAGATGATGGAGGAGATGGAGATCTCGCGGGCGACCATTCGCCGTGATCTGGAATACATGCGGGATCGTCTTGCGGCGCCGATCGTCTGGGATACAGAAAACCGCTGTTATCGCTATGACGATCAGGAAGCAGAAGGCGATCGTTATGCGCTTCCGGGTTTATGGTTTAACGCGTCTGAGGTGCACGCGCTTTTGACCATGGAGCACCTGCTGTCCAGTCTGCAGCCTGGGTTACTGGAGCCACATATCGGCCCGCTACGCGATCGGATTCGGCGCCTTCTGGATAGTGGTGATCATCCGGTGGATGAGATCGCCCGGCGTATTCGCGTATTGCACATGGCTGCGCGTCAGTCCGACAGTGAGGTCTTTGGCGCGATCTCGCACGCGTTGCTCCGTCGCTACCAACTGCGTATTGAGCACCTCAACCGCCGAAACGGTGAGCGCACCGCCCGCACCGTCTCGCCCCAGCGCCTTGCCCACTATCGTGACAATTGGTACCTCGACGCCTGGTGCCATCTGCGTGGGGGCTTACGCAGTTTTGCGGTCGATGCGATTGCCTCGGCGCAAGTGCTCGAGACTGAAAGTGCGAAAAATGTCTCGTCGGACGAATTGGAAAAAGTGCTGGGGACCGGTTACGGCATTTTTGCCGGTGAGCACACCCACGAAGCCGTCCTGCGATTCTCGCCGGAGGCCGCGCGCTGGGTGTCGCGGGAAAAATGGCACTCCCGTCAGCGCGGTCACTTTGAGGCAGATGGTAGCTTCACCTTGACGCTGCCCTATTCCCAGGAAACCGAACTGGT
>RGTL01000150.1 GCA_010025385.1 Gammaproteobacteria bacterium
ATTATTTCAGTCCGAGCGCTGTAAATGTTTGAGCATTTTAGTCAAGGTTTATAAGAGACTTAAGCATGGACCAGCTCGCCTACAGGGTTTCCTTAATCCCAGACTTTTTCCTCAGGCACTAAACAAGCAATCTCTGGTCACGTTACTCGGCTGCCTGGGCCTGTGGGCCAGGGCCTCGCACGTTCGGCAACACCTCTTCAGAGAAGAGCCGAAGCATTTCAAGCGTCTTCTGCGGTCCGTAGTACGGCGGATAGTGTAATGTGATAGATGTCGCTCCCGCCGCCCTGAGTTGCTCAATCCTATCGATCACTGTCTCTGGAGAACCATGCAAAATCGTAGTCTCCGCTAGATGATCATAAGAGAACTCATCCTCCCCAGTCTTTTCTGCAACGTCACCGAGATAACCACCGGTATTTCCCCCAGAGAAGAAACCTTTCATATGATGAATAATACCAGCCTCGCTTTCAGCCTTTGCTTGAGCGTCAGTTGGCGCCACATATACCATCCTAACAACGTCAAACTCGCCAAAGGCTGGGTTTTGGTTCAAAGGCGCTTTCGCGGCCGCCATATGTTTCCTGTAAAATGCACCATGCTCAGCAATAGTTTCTATCGACGGCAAAGTAGACTGCATCAGTCCAAAGCCATGCTCCGCTGCAAATTTCATTGAACTCTCTGACCCTGCCCCCATGAAGAACGGAGGGTGTGGCGTCTGCAACGGCTGAGGGAAGATTTCATAATCTCCGCCGACCTCATAATTAAAATACTTCCCCTTTGCCCTTAGATTTTTTTTCTTATGAAATGCATCAAGGATTAGAGGCACCGCCTCATATTGGATTTCTCGGCGCTCCTCATACGAAACACCTAAGCCTTCAAATTCATAAAGACGCTCGATGCGCCGGCGAGATCCCCACCAGATCAATCCCATGTCGATAATGGCCTGACCATAACGGGAAAAATGCGTTCTGAGAATAACCTCCCGGGCGGACTCATCAAGATCGGGGAAGCACCACGACAGATTGAGCCGGGCGATCGCCACGCGCTTTTTGTTGACGCGAAAAAATAATTTTCCCACGCCTTTGCCCAGCGCCATCGCCCAGGAGCGAGGAACACACAAGCAAAGCGCAATCACGCCCGCCAGCATCCAGTCACTCCAGTACCGGGGCAACAAAAATGACGCCTCAAAATGGGGCTGAATAGCGCCTTTAAGACTCAATCGGCTGTCCCTATCCGACAAAGGTAATCAGGCAGGCGCTGCACTCTGCGGGCGCTTAAACCCTTCCCTTGCGGCCGGCGATTCGAAGACGCAATGCATTGAGTTTGATGAAACCATCGGCGTCCGCCTGTTGATAAGCGCCGTGGTCTTCTTCGAAGGTCACGATACTTTCGTCAAACAGGGAATCAGACTCAGAGCGCCTGCCGGTTACGCTCACGCTCCCCTTGAACAGTTGTAGGCGTACCACCCCATTAACCGGCCTCTGGGAATCATCGATCATCCCCTGCAGCAATTTGCGCTCCGGCGCAAACCAGTACCCGTTGTAAATGAGCGAGGCGTATCGGGGCATCAACTCATCTTTTAGGTGTGCGACCTCACGGTCAAGCGTAATCGACTCGATTGCGCGATGCGCTTTCAGCAGGATGGTTCCCCCAGGGGTTTCGTAGCACCCACGGTTCTTCATTCCAACGTATCGATTTTCCACAAGATCGATGCGCCCCACGCCATGTTTTGACCCAAGGGCATTAAGCGCGGTCAACATCTGGGCCGGACTCAGGGATTGTCCGTTCAGGCCGGTTGCATCGCCGCAACGGAACTCGAGCTCAATTTCCTCCGGCTGGTCTGGTGCGTCTTGAGGTGACGCGGTCCACCGCCACATTTCTTCATGAGGTCGATTCCACGGATCCTCGAGCTCGCCGCCTTCATATGAGATGTGAAGCATATTGGCGTCCATCGAGTAATCGGCACCGCCATCCTTACGCGTCTCAACAGGAATCCCATGTTGACGAGCATAGGCGACGAGCCTTTCCCGAGAGGTGAGATCCCACTCTCGCCATGGGGCAATCACATGAATCTGCGGATTCAAGGCATACGCGTTCAACTCGAAGCGAACCTGATCGTTTCCTTTGCCGGTAGCGCCATGAGAGATCGCATCCGCACCAGTTTCCTCAGCAATTCGGACCAGATGTTTTGCAATGAGGGGTCGGGCGATGGATGTGCCCAACAGGTATTCGCCCTCATAGAGCGCGTTTGCGCGGAACATGGGGAAAACATAATCCCGCACAAATTCCTCTCGAAGATCTTCGATATAGATCTCCTGCACACCCAGGGTTTTTGCTTTGGCCCGGGCCGGCTCCAGTTCTTCCCCTTGGCCAATATCGGCGGTAAACGTAACCACATCGCAGTCGTATTGATCATGTAACCACTTGAGGATGATCGACGTATCCAATCCGCCTGAATAGGCCAGGACTGCCTTTTTAATTTTTTTCACCATCAAAAACCGTGTGCAATATGGGGCGAAAAGCGAGCGCTTTTCGCGGGCGGCGGATTATAACAGTGGCCTCGCGAATGCTTGCGTGGGATAGCGGCCATCGCTAGACTTTGATTTTAGACGCCCGCTACCAGGGCGTTTTGTTTTTGGGATCCGTTCATCCCACGGTTTGTTCTGGCATGCGTCATTTCCTGACTCTTAGAGATCTTTCCCCCACAGAACTTCGTGCGCTCGTCGCTCGGGCCTGCGAGCTTAAAAAAGACCGGCTCAACCCGAAAACGCGTGACCTTTTGCGATCGAGATGCATGGTCATGATCTTTGAGAAGTCCTCAACCCGCACGCGTGTCTCATTTGAGGTGGCTTGCGCGCAGTTCGGCGGCACCTCCATTTTTTTATCGCCCGGTGACAGCCAAATGAGCCGGGGGGAATCGGTGAGCGATACGGCCCGAATCCTATCCAGCATGGCGGATCTCATTGTCATGAGAACAGGACCGCACGATCGCGTGATGACCATGGCGAAACACTCGACGATTCCAGTCATTAACGCGCTTTCCGATACTTTTCATCCCTGCCAGCTGCTGGCTGATCTGCAGACCTTTCATGAATATCGGGGCGAGATGCAGGGCGCGCGGGTGGCTTTTTTGGGTGACGGCAGCAGCAACGTGTGCCACTCCTGGATAAACGCCGCGGCAATGATGCAATTCCAATTGAATATTGGAGCGCCTGCTGCATATCATCCGGATGCGCAGGTGTTATCGAATGCGGGATCGCAATGTCGGATAACGGATTCGCCTGCCGAGGCGATCGAACACGCCGACCTCGTGGTCACCGACACCTGGACCGGTATGGGTCAGGAGGAAGAAAAAGCCAAGCGCGTTCGCGACCTATCGCCGTTTCAGGTCAATCACAACACCATGGCGCTGGCATCGCCGTCGGCGCTCTTCATGCATTGCCTACCCGCCTACCGAGGTCAGGAAGTGACAGCGGACGTCATTGACGGACCTCAGAGCGTCGTATGGGATGAAGCCGAGAACCGGCTCCACGCACAAAAAGCACTGATCGAACTACTGATGTAGTTCAGTTAACGTGACTTCATACAAAAAAAGCGCCCTATCGGGCGCTTTTTTTCGAGCCTTCGCTCGACACTATCGATTCTGGTTATGGCGATACTGCCCTAGCCCATTTAGGCCGAGGCGCTCGCGGCCTGACGCATTTGCTCCATGGCCCGTTTCTCGATTTGACGGATCCGCTCTGCCGATACGCCGTACTTATCGGCCAGATCACTGAGTGTCTGCTTGTGGTCATCCTCAGCCAACCAGCGGGCCGCGATAATGTCTCGACTGCGATCGTCCAAACTGTCCAGCGCTCTGTCGAGTTGCTGGTGTCTGTACCGATGCTCATCCGCTTGGTAAATCAACCGCCCGGGGTCGAACGAGCTATCGCCAATCGCCTCGGCCGGTGCCAGCCCTCGAGGGGCATCATCTTCATCATCGTCGGCTTCGAACGCGACATCCGCCCCGCTCATACGGGTCTCCATCTCGCGCACAGTTTCGGGCTTGACATCGAGCGCTTCCGCCATCGACTCCACTTCCGCCTCTTTCATGACGCCAAGTCGCGCACGATTCTTTCGCAGATTAAAAAACAATTTTCGCTGCGCTTTGGTCGTGGCGATCTTCACTATGCGCCAGTTGCGCACTACATAATCATAGATTTCCGCTTTGATCCAGTGCACGGCAAAAGAGACCAGACGCACGTCGCGCTCATGATCAAAGCGTTTGACCGCTTTCATTAGCCCAACGTTCCCCTCTTGAATAAGATCGCTGAGCGGTAGGCCATAACCTGCAAAGCCGCGGGCAATCGAGACCACGTATCGCAGATGCGAAAACACCAGCTGGCGGGCCGCATCAAGATCACGATCTTCATGGAACCGCTTTGCAAGCGCCTTCTCTTCCTCTACAGAAAGAATGGGCGCGGTGTTGACCTTGCTCAGATATGCCGACAGACCGCTATTCGAGCCTAGATCAGCAAGAACCGGTAATGTTTGAGTCATATCGAAACCTCCTAGCGTCGGATGTATAGCGCTATTTTAGCACTCTTGTTAATTGAGTGCTAATAGACAGAAGACCGGCTTGGCTAT